>CALPPP020000018.1 GCA_943325485.2 Rickettsia typhi | reverse complement strand
GAACTTTCGAATGCGGGCAATGCTGGTCTCGGTCGCGGCCTATCCCTTATGGCTACATTGGCGTCCTGTCGGTGAATGGTTGGCGACTCAATTTTTAGACTACGAACCTGGTATTCACTGGAGTCAATTGCAGATGCAATCAGGCACCACTGGGATCAACACCACACGCGTGTACAACCCCATCAAGCAAGCGCAAGACCACGATCCATACGGAAAATTTGTCAGACACTGGTTACCCCGCATGCGCAATATTCCTGACACATGGCTGTTTGAACCCTGGCTGATGCCCGAACAACAGAAAAACAAGCTTGCACTCAGCGGTCATATCTTCGAACCACTCGTTGATTTGGCTTCTTCTACGCGTGAATCAAAACAACGCTTGTACGCTAGACGAAAAGAGCCCGAGATCATTAAAGGAAAAAAAGCTGTCATCGATAAGCACGCCTCTAGAAAATCCATGCCGTCCCGCAAAAAAGCAATGACGACTATTAGACTCAGCGAAAGTCAGCTTGGCTTTGACTTTTAGCTGTGTAGAGAACAGGTATCAAAATTCAACGCTCATATGGCGATCGAAGAGCCAAAATTTGAAGTTCTCCTGACAGATGGTTCTTTTGAAATTCGACAGTACGCACCCTACTTGACTGCAGAAACTTTGGTGATGGGGGACATGGATGAAGCTTCAGGCAAAGGTTTCAGACTGATTGCAGACTATATTTTTGGCAACAACCAAGCCATCAATTCAGCGACAAGCGAAAAAATCTCTATGACTGCACCGGTAACCATAGAGCCTCAAATGGATGCAGGGAGTATGGAAACCTCTAAGCAGTGGCTAGTCAAGTTCATCATGCCCAGTCAATACACATTAGCGACTATTCCAAAACCTAAAAACAGCGCTGTGAACTTACGAGAAGTTCCTAGCAAGCGATACGCTGTTCTGAAATATTCTGGATTTAATTTTCAATCGAAAGTTCAAAGCAAAACCCAAGAGGCTATTGAATGGGTTGCCAAGAGAAATCTACAAGCCACTGGGCAGCCTCAATTGTCTAGGTATGACCCTCCTTGGACCTTACCTATGTTCAGGCGAAATGAAATCATGATCGAAATTTCAAATCAGTGATAGTACAAAATGCCACTCAGACCTGCAGGCCGTCAGCCACCTCTGCAAGGTCACGAACTGTCCAGGGTTGTGGTGATTGATGCGCCCAAAGATGTCCTTCTGGATTGATCCATACCGTTTGCAAACCGGCTTCTTTAGCACCCCAAACATCGGCAATGGCATCGTCTCCAATATGCAGTACCTGCTCAGGACTCAAACCCAAATATGACGTAGCAGCATGGTAAATTTTTGCAGCCGGCTTTGCGACACCCACCTCATGTGCGCTGAATGCCGCATCAAAGTAAGGTCCGGCGGGTGTAACAAAAACGTTAGCAGTGCCGTTGGATATTGCTACCAGCCGATATTTCAAAGCAAGGCGGGCCAGTGCCTGTTCTACGCCTTGAAAGAGCGTAACCCTTTGTCTGGCTGCATCAAACACAGCATAAGCAGCATCTGCTAAAGACGGGTCGTCACCTGCAAGACGCAGACTTTCACGAATCATTTCTCGTCGCAAAAAGCCAAGATCGTGAGATCGAGCATGGTGTTTTGCGGTTACTTCTTGGCGAATGGCTTTTTTAACATCACTTTGTCGGGTCAAGTCTGCCGTTTTGGGTGCGTGAGTGGATAACCAGTCAAATAAATCTTGCTCTGCACCTGCGATCGTCGGGGCAACAGGCCACAAGGTTTCGTCAAGGTCTAGGGTAATTGCTTTGATATCAGCAATTGATGTGTTGAAAAGAATATCCTTGTTGTGCATAAGAAATTGATCAATTTTTTTGACTGTCATTGTTGCTTTATAGCCTTGTCATATCCAAACAAGCTGTTGTACTGATAGCCTAGGGTGACTTTTTACCCTCAAATTTAAAATTCTCCGCTCTGACCAATCAATGAATCGATGATTTGCAATCTCTTTAATGGATCGAGTTCGGATAAGAGTTGTACCTTCAACTCTGTACTGATACCTAGGGCTTCAGCATACCGATTGGCCACCCAGCCACATTGGTCTAGGCAATAGGGTTGCAAAATAGGCAATCTATTGATGTGTCCCTGCTTTTGAGCACTTGAGATGATTTTGCCCAAACGTGCGGCATGGTGCTCAAGATAAACAGGTAACTCAACCTCCGGGTCCTGGGCAAGGATGGAGATCTCGCCTTGCCAGACACCATAAGGGCCAGGCTTTGTGTCATTTAACTCAAAGCGAAGTCCTCCTTGGCAAATGACACGAAATAAATTGGGTTGCACCTGTTCAAATTCACGAATATGCGCACTGCAACCATAGCCGTGCAACATAGGTGTCTCGCCAGGCACTTGGACTTCGCTGCCTTTTTTCAGCCACACCACGCCAAACGGCAGTTGTTGTTGATGGCAACGCTTGATCAAGTCAAGATACCGAACCTCGAAAATTTGAAGAGCCAACATGCCATCAGGAAAGAGGCCGTGGGAGAGAGGGAAAAGAGGAATTTGACGTGTCATGACGTATGCTTTGTAGCTAATTTCTCCAGACTAAAGACATTAGCCGGGCAAAACAAATTGCAAGAAAAAATCCTGACCTTGTTGCACCATGGACAAGCTTGGATTAAACAAAAAATCTTTCTCATTACCGGGGTGATTTGGCAAGTAAAGTTGGGTGGTGAGAACTTGTCCTCCCTTGCGCTGAACTTTGACATGCAAATGGGGTGTTCTTCCAGGATATGAACCTGGAATCAACGTTTCCAGAAAAAATTCTCCTTTGCTATTGGCGTATTGATGCCCTCGCAAACTAAAGCCGTTTGTATCGTACTCACCTTTTTCATCGCACTGCCAAAAATCCAGCAAGGCGCCAGGCCGCTTCAGAATATTTCGACGGGTAATGGGTATTTTTTGCATTGCTGTGATAAAAGTTTTTAAGCAAAAAGGTACACGGCTTCAAAAGCTAACTCAGCAGGTTCAACAAGCCCGTGATCAACAATGCGTTAGTGAAGTCGATGAAAAATGCACCTACGATGGGAGCCACCAAAAACGCACGAGGCGATGGCCCATAGCGTTGCACCACCGAGTGCATGACGGCCATGGCATTGGCTGTGGTGCCCAGCATGAAGCCAATGAAACCACCGCTCATGACAGCTGCGTCGTAATCCCGACCCATGACCTTGAAAACCACATACCAGCAAAAAACAGCCACGGCAACGACTTGAACGACCAGATTCACCAACAAGGGTGCCGCAATGGAAGTCAGTTCCCACAGTTTTAAATTCATTAAGGCCACTGACAAGAACAAGGACAGGCAGACCACGCCAATGCGCTCAGTCAGCTCATGTGGGATATGGAGCCATCGGGTCTGATCATCGATATTTCTAATCAAAGCGCCCATGATCATGGCGCCGACATAGCCCGGCAGTGTCAAATCCGCCGACTTCATCACGCCACCCAACCAAGCACCAACCCCCATGGCAACAAGCAACACGCTCAAGCCTTTGAGTACCGTCAACATATTGCCTTCTTCATCACTTGATGAATCCACAGAAGAACTGGTGCTGGTTTGTGCTGTGGGTGTCAAAGTGGGAGCAGCTGCTTGCAATTGGTGATGATCAAGCAAGCGTGTCACGATGGGTCCACCCACCAAGCCACCCATGACAATACCTGCCATCGCAGCAGCAATGGCCACTGACTCTGCAGAAGCCACCCCAGCAGCTGCAAACTGCGGTGCAAATGCCAATGCGGTTGCAGGACCTCCGGTCAGTGCAGCTGGACCCATCAGCACTCCCAGCAATGGGGATTGACCGAAGGCAACAGCGGTGGCTATGCCGATCAAACTTTGGACAACAGCCAAAAATGTGGCAAGTGCGAGAAAAACCAGCGCTTGTCGGGTTCCAGCTCTTAACAAACCAACACTGGCACTCAAACCAATCGATGTGAAAAATGCAGTCATCAATGGCGCTTGCAAGGTGGTATCAAACTTGACAGCCACCAAATTGGATTCGCGCGATAGGGTCACCAGGATCGCAATCACCAGACCGCCAACAACAGCAGCAGGAATGTTGTAGCGCCGCAGTACGGGCACACGGTTCAGGATAGACATCCCCAAAAACAGCGCGATGGCGCCGACCGCCGTTGTTTGAATAAAGTCGAGAGACCAGGTCATCGTTTTGTTCCCGTCAAAATCATGATTGGTGCCTAAGCCGCCAACAGCGGTTGGCTTGTAGCTGGTATCCAGGCTATCAGTTAAAGCAACATCAAAGCTGACTCAAAGTCACTCTGTGACTTTGACGCCTTTCCAAAAAGCCACACGGCCGCGAATCTCTTCGGCCTGTGGCTTTGGATCTGCGTAAAACCATACGGCGTCATTGTTCAATTCACCGTTGACAAGCAATGACAAATAACTGGCCTGTCCTTTCCATGCGCAAATGGTTTTGTGGTTGCTGTTAGAAACATAGTTTTGATTCAGTGACTCGGCTGGGAAGTAATGGTTACCTTCTAGCAAAACTGTATCGTTGCTTTCGGCAACCACGGTATCTTTCCAAATAGCTTTCATGATGATGTTTCCTGTTTGTGGGGAATGTTGAGCCAGAGCAGGCCAAAGTACTGTTGTTGATCGGTCCAAAACGAACCAGCTTGCAGGCCTGCTAACCGTGCCGCTTGTTGTACGCCGGCAATCGTGAACTTGTGGGAGTATTCCGTGTGAAGGGTTTCGCCTTGCGCAAACGCATACGCCTTTGCGTTTAAATGAACAGTTTGCGACTTCAAACTGAGCAAATGCATTTCAATTCTTTGCAACGGAGCGTTATAAAAAGCACTGTGCGCAAATTGCGTCAAATCAAAATCACACCCTAGCTCGCGATTCGCTCGCGTCAACAGATTGAGGTTGAAGGCAGCCGTCACTTCTTGCGAATCATTGTATGCCGCGTGTAAAACCGCAGGTGATTTGATCAAATCGACACCAAGCAACAAAGCGCCCCCGCCCAAGTGCTCAGCACAGTTTTGGAAGAAAGTATGCGCTTGAGCAGGTGAAAAATTGCCGATGGTTGAACCTGGGAAAAATGCAACTCGCTTGCCTGTCCCAGGCAAAGAAGATGGCAGATGCCATTGGTTGGTGTAGTCAGCCACCAAAGGAAGGATCTGCAGATTGACAAACTCAGTTTGCAACTCTGCACTGGCAGCATGCAAATGTGGGCCGGAAATATCCATAGGCACATAGCGAGATGGCTTGATGGCTGCATGAAGCAAATAACGAATTTTTGTCAATGAGCCTGCACCAAATTCAATGATGTCAGCGTTTTCACCCATGTGTTTGGATATATCTTCAGCATGGGTTTGCAAAATGGACAACTCAGTTCGAGTTGGGTAGTACTCGGGCAATTCACAGATACGGTCAAACAGGGCTGAGCCCGCTTGGTCATAAAAATATTTGGGTGAAATACGCTTGGGCGTTTGCGACAGCGCAGTTTGCATGTCCTGCATGAATTGCAGGCGTTCAGATTCAGTAGCGGTCATATTCAGTGGTTTGAGTTGTCTTTGGCTAAACGCAAACCGCTGAACTGCCAACGTACATGGGCAGGGAAAAAATTGCGGTAGGTAAGGCGACTGTGTTGTGCAGGCGTTGCAAGACTGCCTCCACGCAGCACTTGCTGACCCACCATGAATTTGCCGTTGTACTCGCGTACCGCACCGTTGGCCGGCACAAACCCTGGGTAAGGCTCATAGGCCGAACGGGTCCATTGCCACACCTGTGAATACAAGTCGTGCATGGCTTTGTGAGTACTTGCAATTTCCCACTCAAATTCTGTGGGTAGACGGGCGCCACACCATTGTGCAAATGCTGATGCTTCATAAAAACTCAGGTTAGCCACAGGCGCTTGTGGGTCGAGTTCTTGCAAGCCGTTCAAGCCAAACACCTGCCACTGGTCTGAGTGAGAGCGAGGATCGTCAGGGGCCAACCAATACAGTGGGCATTGCCAACCGTTTTGCAGAACTTGTGAGCGGCCTTCGGACAGCCAGAGGTCTGCATTGTCATAGCCGCCGTCTTTGATAAACAGCAGGTATTCGCCGCAGGTCACCAGCCGGTTGGCGATCTGAAACTTTTGAACAAACCGCTGATGTTTCGGTGTTTCATTGTCGAATGAAAAACCTGCTTGATCTAACGATCTGCCAATCTCAGACAAGCTTTCATCAAATGAGAGCCATTGCATCTCTGCGCAAGAGGCAGGCGGGTATGTGAAAGAAGTGTCGTAGGCAGGTAGCAAGGGATGACAAGACAGCAAATGCAAGGCATCGGTCAGCAATAACTCTTGGTGTTGTTGCTCGTGGTTCATGCCAAGCTCTATCAAGGCCAATAATTCTTCGTTGAGAGCGTCTGTGCCCATCAATAGTTGTTGCATAGCGGCATCCACGTGCTGTCGAAATGCAAGCACCTGTTGCAACGACGGTCTTGTCAGCAATCCGCGCTGCGGACGCGGATGCCGTGGTCCCAAGGCTTCGTAATACGAGTTGAAAAGATAAGCAAAAGAAGTGTCAAATACTTGGTAGCTGGGCAAAAAAGGCACCAGCACCAGATTTTCAAAAAACCAGCTGGTATGTGCCAAATGCCATTTAGTGGGACTGGTGTCTGGCATGGATTGCACACACTGATCCTCGGCGCTTAAAGGCGCAGCTAGGTTCAAAGAGTGTTGACGCAGGGATGTGTAGCGGTCTGATAACGAAGAATGCATGTATTGCAAATTTTATGCGTCAAACCGTTTTCTTCAATTCACCCGATTTCATCAGGTCTAAAGTGCATGCCAATCTATTCATAGCCAGAACTGATGTAGCCTATTCAAATGCAGTCTATTCTTCAGAAATTACAAAGCCATTCTCGATAAAATAATTAAAAACCTTGTTGTTGATGAAGGAAATTGTATGAGTGAAGACCCAAGATGCTGTGGCACCGGAACCTGCATCATCAATGCAGACGGCGTTTGTTGGTGCGGCCAAGCATGGGACGGAGAAAAAATGTGTATGCCAAAAACAATGAAGAATACTGATCTTGAAAAAGATAAAAAGACCGTTGATATGGATACCGATAGCTCTGATAGCAGTCGCATCAACCCACATTAGCTTGATTGAGGACGACTTAGGCGTTCTACTGACCGTGGCCGACAGTCCATTTGATTTGATTGGCACACTGAGCAATCAGATGAATAAAGCCACAAGAAATTGTGAAAGCGTTGTACGTTTAACGCCTTCACAAGACAAGTACCAAATGGCTCAAAGCTTGATTCATTCTTACAGCCCACCAGACTCAAGATTTGCTCAACTGGCAAGCGTGTGGTCTTTGGGGTCTTGGGTTTTGGTAGAAGTTGAATTCAAAGACCTCCTTCCTGCAGTGGTCCTTATTCAAGATACAGACAAGGTAGCCTCCATCCTTGCGGAAGGAATTTGGAGTGGTTACACCAACCCACACAAATCAGCCCCATTCATACGCAAGTACCTCATCCAAAAAGTTGATTCCGCTCCTGTAGAACTGATCAATTGTTTTGACCCTCAATCGCAGTCGTTCAGATAAAACACCCACATGATGAAAACTGTCCATTCTTCATCATCAAACACAGCCAGAACGCTTGGCTCTGCAAATTTATGGTGACCACAAGCGCTTCATACAAAGGGAATAAACAAAACTTGCCTAGCAAGCCCTGCCAAGTTTGTGGGCGACTTATGACCTGGCGTAAGTCATGGGCGAAGAATTGGCAGGAAGTGAAGTACTGTTCCGATGCTTGTCGAAAAAACAAAACCAGCAGCCATAACCCATGAGTTTCTCAAGGCAATGCTAGGCTTTTGCATATGAAAAAATCCATTCGCCATCTGGTGATTGTCTTGGGCGATCAACTCAACGAGGACGCCTCATCCTTTATAGGCTTTGATCCCAAACTCGACGCAGTATGGATGGCAGAAGTGGATGAGGAGTCCACGCATGTCGTATCTTCAAAGCAGCGCACAACGGTTTTTTTAAGTGCCATGCGCCATTTCGCATTAGCCTTGCGTGAAAAAGGCTGGCAGGTTTTGTACAGCGAGTTGGATGCGCCAAACAACCAAGGCAGCTTAGCCGGGGAGCTTGAAAAAGCTTTAACCCAGTACCAACCCGACACACTCATCATGACCGCGCCGGGCGAATGGCGTGTGCTACAAAACTTGCGGGCAGTAGCGGTAAGGCATCAAAAGGTGTTAGAGGTGCGTGATGACACGCATTTTTTCAGCACAGTGCGGGATTTTGCAGCGCATGCAGCCAATCGCAAGAAAATTCGGTTGGAATATTTCTACCGCGAACTCCGGCTCAAAACCGGCATCCTGATGGATGGGAAAAAGCCAATTGGCGGCAAGTGGAATTTTGATGCAGACAACCGTGGCAGCTTTGGCAAACACGGGCCAGGTGCGCTTCCCTCCCCCACACGCTTCGCACCCGATCAAATCACACAAGAGGTGATTCGCTTGGTGCAACAACGATTCGCTCATCATCCAGGGTCTGTTGATAGCTTTGCTTGGCCTGTCACACGCCCACAAGCATTGCTGGCCTTGAGTGAATTTGTGGCGCATCGCTTACCAAGCTTTGGCCTCTACCAAGATGCCATGTGGGAAGGCGAGGTTTGGCTTTACCACTCACATCTGTCTTCTGCGCTCAATTTGAAGTTACTCAACCCAAGAGAAGTCTGTGACGCAGCAGCTAAGGCTTATCACGACGGGCATGCACCCTTAGAAGCCGTTGAAGGTTTTGTGCGGCAGGTGTTAGGGTGGCGCGAATACGTGCGGGGCATTTACTGGACCTACATGCCTAACTACCTTGAGCTCAACACCTCGAACGCGCAGGCCGCCCTGCCCCACTTTTACTGGACGGGGGAGACAGACATGGCTTGCCTTGGTGACGCTATTGAACAAACCCTCAAGCATGGCTATGCACATCACATTCAGCGCTTGATGGTCACGGGTTTATACGCACTGCTGTCAGGTGTCGAACCTAAACAAGTCCATGCTTGGTATTTGGGTGTGTATGTGGACGCAGTTGAATGGGTGGAGCTTCCCAACACTTTGGGTATGAGTCAATTTTCCGATGGCGGCCTGATGGCCAGCAAGCCCTATGTGGCTAGCGGTAAGTACATAGACCGCATGAGCAACCATTGCAAAGGCTGCAAATTCAACCCTGCAGAGTCAACTGGGGACAAAGCCTGCCCTTTCACTACCCTGTATTGGGATTACTTGAACACGCATGCTGAAACCTTAGCGAAAAATCCGCGAATGCTGATGCAGTTGAAAAATCTCCACCGACTGACAGACGAAAACAAACTTCTTATTGCCGAGCAAGCACGAAAGCATCGCTCATCAGTTCAAAGCCACCCTCACACAGGCGCCGCACAGCCAGACCCCTTATTCTGATCAGATAATCTATAATCTTGAACTTGTAATTTAACCCTCAAACCTCGGTAAGGAATCCAGTGTTTAAAGTCTTCAACCTTGTTTTTGTTGTTCTTTTCCTTATTTGTGCTGGTTTGCAGTGGAATGACCCAGACCCTTATTTATGGATCCCGCTGTACCTTCTTTCAGCATTGTCCTGCGCTTACGCTTTCAAGGGTATAAGTGCCAAACGCCTCAATATTTTTAACATTGCTGTTTATTCTGTTTATGCAGTGTACTTATTTGTGGAGCAAGACGGCGTGCTCTCTTGGGCTACAGAGCACCATTTCGACTCCTTAACCCAATCCATGTTGGCTTCTACACCTTGGATAGAAAACACCAGAGAATTTGGCGGGCTCTTCATTATGTTGGTGGTTTGCGCCATCAATTTGTATGTCAGTAGACAACAACTGTCCAACGAAAACTTATCCGAAACAGACGAGCAGCACGTCAATACCTGAACCTTTAATCCAATGAAAGCCTTTATGTCTTTTTCCAGAATTTTTCAACTTCTTGTTGTAAGTCTTTGTGTGTCGTCCACTGCATGGGCTGAAACACCAATCCAATTGGTGAAGGTCGTTGGTGGCTTGAACAAGCCATTAGCCATGGTTCAACCGCATGGCGAATCGCGCATGTTCATCATGGAACACGAGGGACTGATCAAAGTTTTGGAAGACGGCAAAATCACCCACACACTGTTGGACTTGACGTCCAAAGTTCTGCCTTTTAACTCCGACTACAGCGAAACCGGTTTGTTGGGTATGGCCATTCATCCCAACTTTCAGAAAAACGGAAAAATTTATGTGGCGTATTCTGCCCCCTTGGGGTCAGACAACACCGTCGCGCCAGCAGGTTATTCCCACCTCAATGTGGTGGAAGAATTTGTGGTCAGCAAGTCTTCTAAAAACCGCATAGACCCCAATTCAGGCAAGCGTGTCCATTCTTTGCCTTGGCCGAATTTCAACCACAATGGTCATTGGATCGGTTTTGGTCCAGACCAAATGCTCTATATTTCCACGGGCGATGGTGGCTACAAGGCCGAATGGACAGAGAAAAAAGCCAACTTCAACAGCCAAAATTTAGACAATTACTTCGGCAAAATACTTCGCATTGATGTTTCACAAAGCACCAAAAGCAAGCCTTACCGGGTTCCTGCTGACAACCCCATGGTCAAAGTACCACAAGCACTTCCCGAAATTTGGGCATTTGGTTTGCGCGACCCATGGCGTTGTTCTTTTGATACCAAAGGAAGCAAGCAGTTAATTTGTGGTGATGTACAAGAGGACAGCTTTGAGTCCATCAAGATCATTAAAAAAGGCAAGAACATGGGATGGCCGATAGTTGAAGGCAAAATGCGCTGCTTCAGCTGGGACAACCCACAGGCCCACAAAGACAACTGCGACAAGTCAACCATCAATCCTGCGGTGATCGAATACCCCAATTGCTCTGCTGTGCCTGCCGGTTGCAAAGGTATCTCTGTGGCAGGCGGTTATGTACACCGCGGCAACTCCTCACAGTTGAATGGCAAGTATATTTTTGGCGACTGGAGTAAACGATTTGACCAAAATGACGGTCAAGTTTTCGTTGCCACGCCTGCCAAGGAAGGTTCTTGGTCTATGGTTAACACCAGCGTCAAAATCAGTGAGCCAACGGCCAATGGAAAATTGCCCTATATTTTGTCTTTTGCACAAGACAGCAGTGGCAATGTTTATGCTTTGACAGCTGTTAACAGCAAGCGCAACAAAGTGTTTGAAGACGCCATCTACATGGTCAAAGCAGATTGAAGCGCTGTCTTGGTCACCATTAGCCAAGACACCGCTTTACTACGTCTGAGGTGATTTTTTGAGGGGTCACCTGTCGAATTAAGGTATTCTCAGCAATGAATTCGGATTCAACGTCTGTTCATTCACCAAGGAGTTGCCATGACCTCTGTCTTCACCCCTGCTCAACAAGCTGCTTTTGAGACAGATGGTTATGTGCTGATCCGCGGTCTGTTCGACTCGCAAGAGATTGCGCTCATGCGCAGTTCCATAGAGCAGGATCCTGACCTGCAAAACAGCTTGTACAACCGCAAGGACGCTCAGGGCAAAGCCACCATGATGGCAACTTGGAACCATCCCGGTGACAGCGCTTACGGTCTGGCCGCCAGAACTGAGCGAGTGGTTGACACCATGGAGCAGATGCTCGGCGGTGAGGTTTACCACTACCACTCTAAGCTCACGGCCAAGGAACCCTTAGATGGCGGCGCTTGGGAATGGCACCAGGATTACGGTTACTGGTACCACAACGGCTGTTTGCTGCCACACATGGCGAGCGTCATGGTGGCACTAGACAAAGCCAACAAAGAAAACGGTTGTTTGCAGGTCTTGCGCGGCTCTCATTTGGCTGGGCGGGTGGATCACGGCATCATCCCTGGCGAGCAAGTCGGTGCAGACCCCAAACGCGTTGAAGAGATGTTGCGAACCATGACGCTGGAGTATGCGGAAATGGAACCTGGCGACGGCTTGTTTTTTCATGCGAACGTGATGCACCGCTCGGACCAAAACCGCTCGCCTAACCGTCGCTGGACGGTGTTGTTTTGCTATAACGCCGCACGAAATAATCCTTTCATCGCACATCACCATCCGTTTTATACGAAACTGGACAAGGTCAGTGATGACGCCATCAAAAAGGCGGGAGTGAAATTCTCTGGCACAGGAGAGGACGCCTTCATGAAGACATTCTCTAACCCGCCCGGGTTGAAGCAGCGCTTGAACACACCTCCCTGATGAAAAACTCTCGAATGAAAGTAACACTGGCTGCTTTTTTCTTGTTCGCGTTAGTCCCAGCCCAAGCTTCGAATGCGTTGAGCAAACTCAAGAATGAAGTTCAAGTCAGTTGTCAGCCGAGTCAAGCTTTTTTTTGCGGCAATATGCACGTGTCGTGTGCAGGCAAAACGAATGTAGCTACTTTTCCTTTCACTCTAAACGTTCAGGGTAAAGAGGTTCAAATGATGGCCACCAGTGATTTTGGGGTGTTTAATCAACTCTATGTAGGTAGTCGGGTTGATTGGGGCACAGATGCTTTCTATGGGGTTATCACACCTGTCGGTTCAACTGGGTACATCAAAATTTTTGACAATGGAAACTATGTATTCAGGTACTACCCTTCCCAACAAGCAGATGGAATCATGTCCCTTGGGAAATGCGAGTAAGGACATATTACTTTTATGGATAGCTCTATGAAAAATCATTTATCCGGTCGCGTTGCCTGGATTACAGGTGGTGGCAGTGGTATTGGACTGGCAGGCGCTTTGGAATTGGTCAAAGCAGGTGCGCATGTCGTGATCAGCGGGCGAAATGCGGCAAGCAACGCCATTGCATTAGAACAATTACAAGCATTGGGTAGCGCTGAAGCCATTTTGCTGGATGTGTCTGACAAAAATGCCGTGCAAAATGTTTCAAAGCACATCATTTCTGCTCATGGCCGTATTGATGTCCTGGTTAACAGTGCAGGAATGAATGCCACGAAACGAAATCTGGATGTATTGACCACAGAGTCTTGGGATGAAGTTGTCAATATCAACCTGAACGGTTTGTTTTATTGCGTACACGCTGTACTTCCGACCATGCGAGCACAAGGTGATGGACTCATCGTCAATGTATCGTCTTGGGCTGGTCTGTATGCATCAAAGTTAACCGGCCCAGCTTACAACGCAACCAAACGCGCAGTGCTGGCCCTGAGTGAGTCCATCAATATGGAAGAGTGTGCCAACGGCATACGCGCCACTTCCTTGTTACCAGGCGAAGTTGCAACCCCCATTTTGAACAAACGCCCTGTCCCTCCCTCCCAAGAAATACGCGAACGCATGGTGCAAGCAGAAGACATGGGACAAGCTATTTTGTTTTTAGCTCAAATGCCACCCCGAACCTGTGTCAATGAACTGAT
>CALPPP020000017.1 GCA_943325485.2 Rickettsia typhi | reverse complement strand
GTGGTGTTTTCCTTTAACAGCACCCGCCAAGACAGCCAGTTCACCGGGTTTTCGCTGCGCTGGTATCTGGCCTTGGGGCAAGACACACGTTTGGTTGAGGGGTTTTTGCTGTCTTTGAATGTGGCTTTGCTCAGCGCCACCTTGGCAACGGTATTGGCTACCTTGGCAGCTTATGCCTTGATACGTTTTGCGGCATTCAAAGGTCGCTCCCTGTTCAACGCCATGCTGAGCTCACCCTTGGTCATGCCCGAGGTCATCATTGGCTTGTCCTTGCTGCTGCTGTTTGTGGGCATGGAACGCATGCTGGGTTGGCCTGAGCGGGGTGCCACCACCATCATCTTGGGTCATGCGCTATTGGGTATGGCCTATGCCACCGTGGTGGTGCAGTCACGCTTAAAGGAAATGGACCGCTCCATTGAAGAGGCGGCTTTGGACTTGGGTTGTCGGCCCTACCAAGTGTTTTTTCTGGTGACGCTGCCCAATATTTCCCAAGCTCTTGTGGCAGCTTGGCTGCTGACCTTCACCTTGTCGTTCGATGATGTGGTGATTTCTGAATTTTTATCTGGACCAGGTGTGACCACCTTGCCCCAAGTGATTTTCAGCTATGCGCGCCGTGGCGTGAACCCCTCTATCTATGCTGCCGCAACCTTGCTGATGACGGTGGTCAGTGTGGCTGTGGTTTTGTACGGCGTACATACCGCACGACAAATGCGACGTGAAGCCTACCGACCTTTGGACTGAAGCATCAGCCTGCCAAACTCCACACGCCAAGGGTGGCCGTGATGACGATACCAGCCATAAAGCCCAAGACCACCAATAAAAGGGCCTGCAAGTTTTGGTGTGTTCGTCGCTGAGCTTCAATCAAACGAATCAATTCATCACGCTCGGCCATCTGATCACGCTGCAAATAGGCGTGGACCAAGCGAGGAATTTCTGGAATCAGTTTGGCAAACCGAGGGGCTTCAATCTTGAGTTGCTGCCAAAATTTTTGCGGCCCCATTTGCTCGAGCATCCACTTTTCTAAGAAAGGCTTGGCAGTGCTCCACAAATCAAGGTCAGGGTCGAGTTGTCGTCCCAAACCTTCGATGTTGAGCAAGGTTTTTTGCAGCAACACCAACTGCGGTTGTATTTCCACTTGGAAGCGTCTCGATGTTTGAAACAAGCGCAACAACACCATGCCCAGGGAAATCTCTTTCAACGGCCTGTCGAAATACGGTTCGCAAACCGCGCGAATAGCCGCTTCCAGTTCATCCACACGGGTTTGTTCAGGAACCCAGCCAGACTCAATGTGCAACTCTGCAACCCGTTTGTAATCACGGCGAAAAAATGCCGTGAAGTTTTGCGCCAAATAATCTTTATCGACTTCGGTCAGGGTGCCCACGATACCGAAATCCAGCGACACATAACGACCAAAGGTGGCAGGGTCGGTGCTGACTTGGATATTGCCAGGGTGCATGTCGGCATGGAAGAAGCCATCGCGAAACACTTGGGTAAAAAACAAGGTCACGCCATCTTTGGCAAGTTGGGGGATGTTGACACCGGCCTTGCGCAAAGCTTCGGTATGGCTAATGGGAATGCCATACATGCGCTCCATGACCAAGACATTGGTACGGCAATATTCCCAAACCATCTCTGGGATCAAGACCAAGTTCAAACCCTCCATATTGCGGCGCAACTGCGCTGCATTGGAGGCCTCACGAACCAAATCGAGTTCGTCATGCAAGTGTTTATCAAACTCGGCGACAACTTCGCGGGGCTTGAGTCGCTTGCCATCACTTGAGAGTCGCTCTACCCACATGGCCATGTTGCGCATGAGGTCCAAATCTTTGTCGATCACTTTGAGCATGCCTGGGCGCAACACCTTCACTGCCACCTCGCGCTCAGGCTCACCCTTGCTGTTGCGCAGTCGCGCAAAGTGGACTTGTGCCACCGATGCGCTGGCGACAGGCGTGTGTTCAAAATGGCTAAACACCTCGTCGAGCTTTTTACCAAAAGCTTTTTCAATCATGGCCACCGCTTGCGCGGAAGGAAAAGGAGGTACTTGGTCTTGCAGTTTGGCAAGTTCATCCGAAATGTCTTCTGGCAATAAATCGCGACGGGTAGACAGCACTTGGCCAAACTTGACGAATACGGGGCCTAAGCGCTCCAAAGCCAGGCGCAGACGCTCACCCCGTGGAGCGCGTAAATTCCGCCCCAAGGTAAGTACACGCGAGAGGACCTTGAGCCAGGGCTGCTTGAAGCCTGAGAGCAGCAATTCATCGAGGCCGAAGCGCAGAACGACCCAGACGATGAACACCCCGCGGTCAATGCGGATCATGAGGGGCGTACCGTTTGGGAGGTGCCTTCAGGCATAAAACCTTTGAGTGCCGCAAAGACTCGCTTGGCCATGGCCACACTTTGGTGCGCCAGCGCATCGCCCAGTACACGGGAGAGGTCTTCTTCGATATCCCAGCGCACATGGTCAACAAGCCAATTGATGTCTGCAGCCAACATGACGTCGCCTTGCACTTGCATCGTGGGTTTGTCACCCTGCACCAGGGTTTGGACAATCGCAAATGGCGACGCTTGGCTGATATGCAAAGACAAGTCTGGCGAGCTTTGCAGCACTGTCCTCTCGAGTAAACCAGCGGGCGTGATGCGACAAGACAGTTGCAGCTGCCGCCAGCCAATTTGGATGCTGCGGTTTTGCTGACGGCGAAGCCTTGTCGTGGCTGCAGGCTCTTGCATCAAGACATGGTTGACCAACAGAAGTACGCGGTCTTGCGCCTCTTCCATCAAGACCGCTGGGGGCTGCAAATGCATCACGGCAGAGCTGAACTGAGCGGCCAACTCCGCCAATGAAGGTAAGGATTTCATGAACAGCGTCAGTTATTGCAAAGCCTGTACGCCGGCGACCAGCCAACCCATTTGTCCCGTTTTGGGTTTGGTCATATTCCACACCTCACGGAAAGGGCTGGGGCCTGCGGTTACATCCTCGCGAATCAACCCTGAGAACTCGATGCTGGCCATATACCCTTCACCCAAATCTTCAATGCCCAACAACTGGGCCTCCAGCATGACCACTTCAGTGGTGTTAGGGCCAGAGACCATGAGTCCGCGCTCAGCCAACTGCGACTGAATTTCAAGCAGCATGTCATCGGTCATCATGACGCGCAAGGCGGGAATATCTGACCTGTCCCAAGCAGCTTGTAAATTGATGAAATTGTGCTTGGCAGCTTGAACAAAACCTTGCACATCAAAGCCTTCTGGAATGCTCCAGTTTTGACCACTGCCCATGAGTGAAGAACCGATTCGGGCTGTCACACGGTTGGGGGCTGTTTGAGTAGGGTAAGGGGCGCTAGGGTTCTCCCAAGGGCGTGCCGAGGCATCATTGCCCACCTTGGCAGGGTTGTACTGCTGCGCATGGTCAGGATTGCCCGCAGAACCAGCGCCACCATAGGCGAAAGGCGTTGCGTTCTGGCTGCTGACTCGACGGCGCATGAACCAACCAGCCAGCAGCATCAGACCCAAAGCCAACATACCGAACATCAAGATCTGACCAAACTCTGCGCCAAAGCCCATCGAATGAGCCAACCATGCCAAGCCCAAACCGGCAGCCAAGCCACCCAGCATCGCACCCCAGGGTCGACGCGGTTGCTGCACAGCAGGCGCAGCAGGTGAAGGTGTTGCAGCGGGTGCTGTGGCCGCATTTTGACCAGCAGGGCGAGTTGCTTCACGTTGGCTGACAGCGCCAGACTGCTTACCCAAAGAACGCCCTCCACCCAATCGCTTAGCGTCTGCCTGCGCACTGAATGTCAGCATGACAACGCTCAACAACAAAGACATGATTTTCATAAACTACTTTCCATCAAACTACGATACAAATTCCATCAGCAACGAATTCCAACATGCAAAGCCACCACGCCTAACGAGAGGTTATGAATGTCCACATGCGCAAAACCACTTTGTTGCATGAGAACTTTCAATGCAGCTTGATCAGGATGCATCCGAATGGATTCAGCCAGATAACGGTAGCTTGCATCGTCGCCAGCCACCATTTTGCCCAGTCGCGGCAATACTTCAAAGGAATACCAGTCATAGACCTTAGATAAAGGTTGGGCAACTTTGGAAAATTCCAACACCAAGAGCTTGCCACCGGGCTTGAGAACCCGAGCCATTTCGGCCAAAGCGCGGTCCTTATGGGTCATATTGCGCAAACCAAAGGATACACAAACCACATTGAAGCTGGCATCTGCAAATGGCAAAGCCTCTGCATCACAGGCGGTGGTCGGCAGCATCAGACCTTCGTCTAGGAGGCGGTCTCGGCCTTGCCGCAACATCGCCAAGTTGATGTCGGTATGCACCACAGTGCCTTGGGGGCCTGCTTGCTTGGCAAACGCCTGGGCCATGTCCCCAGTTCCACCAGCGATATCGAGCACCGCGTCGCCTGCCTGCACATGGGCCACCATCACCGCATAAGCTTTCCACGCGCGGTGCATGCCCATGGACATCAAATCATTCATGATGTCGTATTTGCTCGCAACCGAATCGAAAACACCGCGTACCCGACGTGCTTTGTCTTCTTCGTTGACTTTTTTAAAACCGAAATGTGTTTGCGTCATAGCGGACCTAATGGCTGTGGCAAGCATGACCGGCGGCTGACCCCATGGGGTCATCGCGTCCTACACCCGCTGCTTTTAAGCGCATTTCATACTGCAGCCATAACTCGGCTTCACGTTGACCCAGAGAGTACAAATAGTCCCAAGAAAAAATGCCGCTGTTGTGTCCATCACTGAATTGGGGTTGTACCCCATAGTGGCCCACTGGCTCGAGCGCCACGATGGCCACCTCGCGCTTGCCGCTTTGCAGCACTTCTTGTCCTGGCCCATGTCCCTGCACCTCAGCCGAAGGGCTGTAGACACGCATTAACTCGAAGGGTATGCGGAAATTTTGACCATCAGAAAAAGCGATTTCCAGTACTTTGGACTGGCTGTGTAATACGATATCCGTGGGTTGTGGGGTAGTGGGTGTCAATCCTGCCATGCCTGCTCCTTAAACCAAAACACGTTCTATGCCACCACTGTTGGCTTGGCGAACATAGTCAGTCATCCATTGCTCGCCCAAGATTTTTTTGGCCATCTCCACCACGATGTAATCGGCCTCTAGCAAGCCGTTTTGGAGATCGTCTTGAAAGCGACTCAAGCCCATCAAGCAACTGGGACAACTGGTCAAAACCTTGACGTTTTCTTGCGGAGCGACCCAGTTTTTCTCGCGCAACGCCTCTTCACCCAAGCGAATTTCTTGCTCTTTGCGAAAACGAATTTGGGTAGATACATCGGGGCGTGAATAGGCCAAGCCACCGCTTTCGCCGCAGCAACGTTTGCTCTCGAGCACTTGTTCGCCCAGCAAGGCTTTGACCGTTTTCATGGGCGCTTGCTGTTTCATCGGACTGTGACAAGGGTCGTGGTACAGGTAGGCACCGCCTGCAGGCAAGCTCAGCTGTTTTTCAAGCAAGTATTCATGGATATCCAAAATACGTGAGCCAGGGAATATTTTGTCGAACTCATAGCCCTGCAATTGGTCAAAACAGGTGCCGCAACTCACCACCACGGTTTTGATGTCAAGGTAATTCAAGGTATTGGCCACGCGGTGAAACAACACGCGGTTGTCAGTGATGATTTTGTCAGCCTTGTCTTGCTGTCCCGAGCCACGCTGTGGGTAGCCGCAGCACAAATACCCAGGGGGCAAAACAGTCTGCACACCGGCGTGCCACAACATGGCTTGGGTTGCCAAGCCTACTTGGCTGAACAAGCGCTCTGAGCCGCAACCTGGAAAATAAAACACCGCCTCCGCGTCTGCGCTGGTGGTTTGCGGGTTACGGATGATGGGCACATAGTCTTGGTCTTCGATGTCTAGCAAGGCTCTGGCCGTTTTGTTTGGCAAGCCTTTGGGCATTTTTTTATTCACAAAATGCACCACTTGCGCCTTGATGGTGGGCGCACCTACGCTGGCCGGCGGTTGCTGTGTTTGTTGCTTGGCCAGCACATGAAAGGCTTGGTTGGCCCAGCGCTGGGCTTGCATGGCAACTCGGGTGAGTTGATGGCCAAAGTTGATCGCCTGGGGATTGACCGTGGTCACCAACCAAGACTGAAAAGACGAAGCGGGGCGAAAACTTTGCTGACCCATTTTGCGCAGCAAATTGCGCATGGCCATGGTGACATCGCCAAAGTCAATTTTGACGGGACAAGGGCTGGCGCATTTGTGGCAAACCGTGCAGTGGTCAGCCACATCCTCGAATTCTTGCCAATGCTTGATGGACACACCACGGCGCGTTTGCTCTTCGTAAAGAAAAGCCTCTATCAGCAAAGAGGTTGCCAAAATTTTGTCACGCGGGCTGTAGAGCAAATTTGCACCTGGTACATGGGTGGCACACACCGGTTTGCATTTACCACAGCGTAAACAGTCTTTGATGGAATCAGAAATAGCGCCAATATCTGACTGCTGCATGATCAAAGACTCGTGGCCCATCAAGCCAAAACTGGGGGTATAGGCTTGAGTC
This sequence comes from Rickettsia typhi, assembly GCA_943325485.2. Lineage (GTDB taxonomy): Bacteria > Pseudomonadota > Gammaproteobacteria > Burkholderiales > Burkholderiaceae_C > Limnohabitans. The sequence goes on along the minus strand of CALPPP020000017.1, from coordinate 7,278 downwards.
AGGTCTGCGCTTCGTTGTTCATTGGCGGGCAAGGCTTTTCTCAGCAACTTGCCTTGGTTGAAGTGGCCCTTTGGGTCTATGCGTTGTTTGTAGTCGGCAAAAGGCTGTAACTCAGCGTCGGTCAGATAGGCCAACTTGGTGATACCAATGCCGTGCTCGCCAGAAATCACGCCGTCGAGGGACCGCGCCAAGGCCATGATGCGGTCCACCGCTTCATGCGCGGTTTGCAGCATCTCGTAATCATCGCTGTTGACGGGAAGGTTGGTGTGCACATTGCCATCACCGGCATGCATGTGCAAGGCGGCCCACACACGGCCTTTCAAAACCCGTTGATGGGTGGCGTCCAGCGCTTGACGCAAAGGGGCAAAAGCCACGCCATTGAACAAACTGTGCAAGGGCTGGCGCAACTCGGTTTTCCAGCTGGCCCGCAGGCTGTGGCTTTGTAAGCCAGGGAAGAAGTGGTCAATGCCGATCAGCCATGCAGACCAGCGTGTTTTAACTTCATGGAGCAACTCCAACGCTTGCGTCACCCGCTCTTGCAGTAACTCTGGCGAGGGCGCTTCGCTGTCTTCAGAGACTTCACCCAAAGGCAAAGCGCCATGGCTGAGCAAATGGGTGAGCGCATCGCACAGCGCAATCTTGTTACGCAACGACAACTCGATGTTGATGCGCTCTATGCCGTCGGTGTACTCGGCCATGCGAGGCAAGGGAATGACCACGTCTTCATTGATTTTGAAGGCATTGGTGTGGCGGCTAATGGCGGCGGTGCGTTTGCGGTCCAGCCAAAACTTTTTACGCGCCTCGGCGCTGACTGCCACAAAGCCCTCGCCCGTTCTGGCGTTGGCCAAACGAATGACCTCGGAGGTGGCACGGGCCACCGCATCGGCATCGTCGCCAGCGATATCGCCAAACAGCACCATATTGGGCAAACCGCCGCGCTTGGACTTGGTGGTGTAGCCCACCGCTTTCAAATAGCGGCGGTCTAAGTGCTCCAAACCCGCCAGTACCGTGCCACTGGTTTTGCCCAACTCGAACATATAGTTTTTGATGTCCACGATGCTGGGCACCGCTTCGCGGGCATGGCCAAAGAACTCCAAGCAAACGGTGCGTGTATGCGCAGGCATGCGATGCAAAATCCACCGTGCACTGGTGATCAAGCCATCACATCCCTCTTTTTGGATGCCGGGTAAGCCACTCAAAAATTTATCTGTGACGTCTTTGCCCAGGCCGGCTTTGCGAAAACTTGCCCCGGGAATATCCAAGCGCTGTGTGCGAATAGGAGTGACGCCATCGGCTTGGAAATAGCGCAATTCAAAACTGGCCATTTCTGCGTCGTGAATCTTCCCTAGGTTGTGGTTCAAACGTACCACCTCCAACCATTGCGCGTCTGGGGTGACCATGCGCCAGCTGGCCAAGTTGTCCAGCGCCGTGCCCCACAACACCGCTTTTTTGCCGCCTGCATTCATGGCGATATTGCCGCCGATGCAAGAGGCTTCAGCGGAGGTCGGGTCGACCGCAAACACAAAACCGGCTTGCTCAGCGGCATCGGCGACGCGTTGGGTGACCACGCCAGCTTCGGTGGCAATCGTGGCAAAGGCGTGGTTCAAGCCCGGCAATTGCAGCATTTCCACTTTGCCAAGCGCTTGCAATTTTTCGGTGTTGATGACCGCACTTTTCCAACTGAGCGGAATGGCGCCACCGGTGTAGCCAGTACCACCACCGCGCGGCACGATGGTCAAACCCAAATCAATGCAGGCTTTGACCAGCTTGGCCATTTCTGCTTCTGTGTCAGGCGCCAACACCACAAACGGGTATTCCACCCGCCAATCGGTGGCATCGGTCACATGCGACACACGGCTCATGGCGTCAAAGCGGATATTGTTGTCATAGGTGCATTTGCGCAAAGCTTTATGGGCTTTCTTGCGCAAAAGACCGACCTCATCAAAGCTTTGGGCAAAAGCTTTGACACACAAGCGAGCCGCATCCAACAACTGCACCACCATACCGTCGCGTTCGCGTTCATGGGCGGTATCGCGGCGCTTGTCGATCTCACCCAAGCGGTGTTGCAAAGCTTGCACCAGTTGTTGCCGTCGCTTGGGGTTGTCCAATAAATCGTCTTGCAAATAGGGGTTGCGTTGCACCACCCAGATGTCGCCCAAAACCTCAAACAACATACGCGCAGAGCGTCCGGTTTTGCGCTCTTGGCGCAAGGTTTCTAAGGTTTGCCAAGCGCTTGAACCCAGCAGACGAATAACGATTTCTCTATCGGAAAACGAGGTGTAGTTGTAGGGGATTTCCCTTGATCGCTGGATGTCTTGGTCAGCCTCCAGCAATGGGGGCAAAGGCGTAGGTGCGTTCATAGGGGAGGTGAATATTACCCTAGGCAGATTTCAGCGACGCCACGCCCTGAAAAATACCCATTGCAAAGAAGCGCATACCACCACCAGCAAGGTGTAGGTCAGCATCTTGCCGTCTTGCCCGCCCAACACCAGTCCGCCCATCAGAACAACCATGCCCGCCAGACTGTTCAGGACAAATTGCTGCCAAGGTTTAACCAGCGAGGGTTTATGGCGCCACAAAAGCCGAGTAAGAACCCCCATCCAAGCTGCCATGAAGACCGCTGGAGCTAAAAAATTGACTAAGTGCACAATAAGCGACAAGCTATCCATCCTGAAATTTTATAATCCCCACTATGTCTGTATGGGCGCTAGGACTCAACCACACCACCGCTCCGCTCGATTTGCGGGGCCGGTTCGCATTTGCCATTGAGCAAGTCGGGCCTGTGCTCGACGGTTTGCGTCAAAGTTTTGGCTCGCAAACCGAGGCCACCATCCTCTCCACTTGCAACCGCACCGAAATTTATTGCGCATCGCAAGAAATCGCCATGCCCCAGACGCTGCAGTGGTTGGCCGAGTCTGGTGGCGTGAGCCCCGACAGCTTGCACGACCACATCTACACCTTGGTCGACAACGAAGCAGCGCGCCACGCTTTTCGCGTGGCCAGCGGTTTGGACTCCATGGTACTTGGCGAGCCGCAAATCTTGGGACAAATGAAAGACGCGGTGCGGGTGGCTCGCGAGGTGGGCGCTTTGGGTTCCACCTTGCACCAAATGTTCCAACGCTCTTTCGCGGTGGCCAAACAGGTGCGCAGTTCCACCGAAATTGGCGCCCACAGCATCAGCATGTCGGCTGCTTCGGTGCGACTGGCGGCGCAATTGTTTGAAGACCTGAGCCAAATCCATGTGTTGTTTGTGGGTGCAGGCGAGATGATCGAGTTGTGTGCCACGCATTTCGCGGCCAAAAATCCTAAGTCGATGGTGGTTGCCAACCGCACGCAAGAACGTGGCGAACGCTTGGCGGTTCAACTCAAAGCCGACGTGATGCGTTTGGCCGATTTACCCGACCGCTTGCACGAATTCGACGCTGTCATCAGCTGCACGGCCAGTACCTTGCCGCTGATCGGTTTGGGTGCGGTGGAGCGTGCTCTGAAAAAACGCCGCAACCGCCCTATGTTCATGGTTGATTTGGCCGTACCCCGTGACATCGAACCGGAAGTGAAGTCTTTGCGCGACGTCTACCTCTACACGGTGGACGATTTATCGCAAGTGGTGCAAACCGGCCAAGCCAGCCGCCAAGCCGCTGTGGCCGAAGCCGAGGTGATCATCGACGCCGGTGTGCAAAGCTTTGTCAATTGGCTGGACCAACGCAGCGATGTGCCGCTGATTCAACAACTCAACCAGCAAGCCGAGACGTGGCGCGCTGGTGAGCTTCAAAAGGCACACAAACTGCTGGCCAAGGGCGAATCTGTCGAAGCTGTGCTGGACAGCATGTCCAAAAACCTTGCACACAAAATGTTGCACGGAGCCATGTCGGAGTTGCACTCAGACGACCCGCAAGCGCGTCAACAAGCGCGAAGCGCCATCGAACATTTCTTTTTGCGCAGCTCGCGTTAGCTGCTGCCTCCCCCATGAAACCCTTTATGCGCGCTCAGTTAGAGCGTTCGGTGCAACGTTTGTCCGAGCTGGATTTTTTGCTCTCCCGCGAAGACATCATGAAAGACATGACGCAGTTCATGGCTTTGTCGCGTGAGCACGCCGAGGTGGTGGCCTTGGTCAGCCCTTACCAAAAATGGACACAGCTGCAAGCCGATGTGAACGCCGCGCAAGCCATGCTGCAAGACCCTGACCCTGATGTGCAAGCCATGGCGCACGAAGAAATTGCCAGCGCCGAGCCTGCCATTGTGGCAATTGAAGCGCAGTTGCAACGCATGTTGCTGCCCAAAGACCCCGACGACGCCCGCAACGCTTTCTTGGAAATCCGCGCTGGCACTGGCGGCGATGAATCTGCCTTGTTCGCCGGCGATTTGCTGCGCATGTACTCCCGTTATTGCGCCAACCAAAGTTGGCGTGTCGAGGTGATCAGCGAGTCACCCAGCGAGTTGGGCGGCTACAAAGAAGTGGTGATACGCATCGAAGGCGCTGGGGTTTACGGCGCTTTGAAGTTCGAGTCGGGCGGCCACCGTGTGCAACGCGTACCTGCCACCGAAACTCAGGGGCGCATACACACCAGCGCTTGCACCGTGGCAGTCTTGGCTGAGCCTGATGAAGCACAGGCCATTCAAATCAACCCAGCAGATTTACGCATCGATACCTTCCGCGCCAGTGGTGCAGGCGGGCAGCACATCAACAAAACCGACTCTGCGGTGCGCATCACCCATTTGCCCACCGGCATCGTGGCGGAGTGCCAAGATGGACGAAGCCAGCACAGCAACAAAGCGCAAGCACTGCGTGTATTGACCGCACGTATTCAAGAAAAAGACCGCTCTGAACGTGCCGCCAAAGATGCGGCTGAGCGCAAAAGCCTGATTGGCAGCGGTGACCGGTCTGACCGCATACGCACCTACAACTTCCCACAAGGCCGTTTCACCGACCACCGCATCAACCTTACCTTGTACAAACTCTTGGGCATCATGGAAGGCGATTTAGGCGATGTGATCGAAGCCTTGCAAGCCTATGAAGCCGCCGAACAACTGGCGGCGTTGGAAGGTGCTGGGTGAACATTGCCCAAGCGTTGAAACAGGCTCATGGCTTGGGACTGGACCGCTTGGAGGCACAGACCTTGATGCTGCATGCTTTGGGCCGCGATCGGCACGACCGCGCTTGGTTGCTGTTACACGATGTGGATGAACTCAGCGCTGACGTTGTAGACAAGTTCCATGCTGTGGTGCAACGGCGTCTGCAACACGAACCCTTGGCGTATTTAACCGGCTTTCAAGACTTTCATGGCCTCACCTTGCAAACAGATGCACGTGCGCTGGTACCCCGCCCCGATACCGAGACTTTGGTGGACTGGGCTTTGTCGCTGGGCCTTGAGCAAGCGCAAGTGCTGGACCTTGGTACCGGCAGCGGCGCCATCGCTTTGGCCTTGCAACATGCCCGTCCAGATTGGCACGTGAGCGCGGTGGACGCGAGCGCTGACGCCTTGGTCTTGGCGAGTGGCAATGCCCAAGCCTTGTCCCTGGCAGTGAATTTTGTGCACAGCAACTGGTTTGCGCAGTTGCAGGGTAAGTTTGACCTGATCGTCGCCAACCCGCCTTATATTGCAGAAGGCGACCCGCATTTGCCGGCCTTGAATGCAGAGCCGCGCCAAGCCTTGGTCAGCGGGGTGGACGGTTTGGACGACATTCGCCACATCATTAAAGAAGCCCCCAAACACCTGCATCCAGGTGCCTGGCTGCTGCTGGAACATGGTTTTGACCAAGCACCTCAGGTGTGTGCCTTGCTTGAAAAGCATGGCTTTTTGCAGGTGCAAAGCCGTGTGGACCTTGCGGGCATAAAGCGTTGCAGCGGGGGTTGCTGGCCAGAAATGAAATAATGGTCTATCTGAACGGGCAAAAGCCCAGCGTTTATGGGAGTTTTATATGAGTGATGTGCAACAACGTATCGACCAATTGGTCAAAAGTAACGACATCGTGTTGTTCATGAAAGGCAATGCCAACTTTCCCATGTGTGGTTTTTCCGGCCGCGCAATTCAGTTGCTCAAAGCCAGCGGCGTGGACACCAAAACCATGACCACCGTCAATGTGCTGGACGACGCCGATATCCGTCAAGGCATCAAGGAATACAGCAACTGGCCCACCATTCCCCAGCTCTACATCAAGGGTGAATTTGTTGGTGGCTCGGACATCATGACCGAGATGTACGAAAGCGGCGAACTGCCTAAGTTATTGGGCGCTTAATCCCCCTTATTTAAAGCTCAGGGCTGCCAGCGCCGCTGTGCAGCCAAAACTGCCTGAGGGTACGCCAGCTGTCCGCGGCTGCCGTTGTAGCGCCCCAAAGCCATATTCATATCGCCCTGCTCTAGCGCCAAATAGTGACGCAAGATCACGCAGCCAAATCGCATATTGGCTTGCCACTGAAACAGCACCGATGCGTTTGCCGTTGACAACTGTCGGGTCCAAAACGGCATGACCTGCATCACGCCCCGCGCACCTGCGCTGCTGATGGCAAATTTTCTAAATCCACTCTCGACCTCGATCAAGCCCATCACCAAGCTGGGATCCAACGCGGCGCGGCGACTTTCATACCAAACGGTTTGCAAAAACATCTGCTGAAGTTCGGGTGTCGCCAGTTCGGGCAAGCGAACTTGGCCGCGCTTGTTTTGGAGTTTTTTCGCGAGCAGGGTTTGGGTGTGTGCCAGCCACTGTTGGTAAGCCTGCTCGTCTTGCGCCGTGGGCAAGTAAGGGGTGGGGGGTGGCAGGTCGGCCACTGCAGACGACATGGCGATGCGCACCGAGTCGGCCAAGTGCTCTTCGCGTTGGGGGCCGGCACAGGTGATGCTGTATGCAAGGCAAAGTAAGCTTGCAATCAGCCATTTGGGGAAATTAAACATGCGCCTGAGGTACCCTAAACAAGATTTGGGTTTAAACGCCCAACTTCGCCCTCAACAACCCCAACACCTCACCCACAGCCACCTTGCTCGCCTCGGTATCGCGACGGTGCTGGTATTCCACCAAACCGTCTTTCAAACCTTTGTCGCCAATGGTCACGCGGTGCGGCACGCCGATCAACTCCCAGTCGGCAAACATGGCGCCGGGGCGCTCTCCGCGGTCGTCCAAGATCACGTCCACACCAGCAGCCAGCAAATCGACATAGAGGTTGTCGGCGGCGGCTTTGACATCGGGGCTGCGGTCGGGGCCGATGGGGCAAATCACCACGGTGAAGGGCGCCAAGGCGTCGGGCCAAATGATGCCTTTGGCATCGTGGTTTTGCTCGATGGC
>CALPPP020000016.1 GCA_943325485.2 Rickettsia typhi | reverse complement strand
TCTATGGCCGCTTTGTATTTTTCTTCGGTGGTTTTGTAAACCCTGTCGAGCTGGTCTTCGCGCTTGCTAACTTTATTGGGTGGAATGATGACGGTCTCTAGGCCATAAATTTCTTGGAACTCATAGGCCTCTGTATCGGCCGTTCCCGTCATGCCAGACAATTTCCCATACAAACGGAAATAATTTTGAAAGGTGATGGAGGCCATGGTTTGGTTCTCAGCCTGAATCGGCACACCCTCTTTGGCTTCAACCGCTTGGTGCAAACCATCGCTCCAACGGCGACCTGACATCAAACGACCGGTGAACTCGTCAACAATGACAATCTCGCCGTTTTGGTTCACGTAATGTTGATCGCGGTGGTAGAGATGCTGGGCACGCAACGCGGCATACAAATGGTGCACCAAGCCAATATGCAAGGGGTCATACAAAGACGCTCCCTCTGGCAACAAGCCCATCTCAGAGAGCACTTTCTCCGCTTTTTCATGACCCAGTTCAGTCAAGTACACCTGATGCGATTTTTCGTCGAGGGTGAAGTCTCCGGGCTTGGTCACGCCCTCGCCTGTGCGCAAATCTAATTCCCCTTCTTGACGGGTCAAGGAAGGAACGACTTTGTTCATGGCCACATAGGTGACGGTGTGGTCTTCGGCTTGTCCGCTGATGATGAGCGGCGTTCGGGCTTCATCAATCAGAATGGAGTCAACTTCATCAACAATGGCGTAATTGAGGCCACGCTGAACTCGGTCATGCGCTTCATACACCATGTTGTCGCGCAAATAATCGAAACCATATTCGTTGTTGGTGCCATAAGTAATGTCGGAGCGGTAAGCGACTTGCTTTTCTTCTCGGCTTAACTGAGATAAATTGATGCCCACGCTCAAACCTAAAAATTGATAGAGCTGGCCCATCCATTGCGCATCACGGTTGGCCAAATAATCATTCACCGTCACCACATGCACACCTTTGCCACTGAGTGCATTCAGGTACACAGCAAGCGTAGCCGTGAGGGTTTTGCCCTCTCCGGTGCGCATCTCGGCGATCTTGCCTTGGTGTAAGGCAATGCCGCCCATCATCTGCACATCGAAGTGACGCATCTTCATGACACGCTTAGAGCCTTCCCTGACAACTGCAAAAGCCTCAGGCAATAGGCTGTCCAAGGTCTCGCCCTGCGCAAACCGTTGTTTAAATTCGTTTGTTTTTTGACGCAGGGCCTCATCACTCAAGGACTCGTAGCCGGCCTCTAGCCCATTGATACGTTCTAGGGTTTTGCGAAATTGTTTGAGCAGCCGATCGTTACGACTGCCGAATATCTGGGTCAGAAGATTAAATGCCATGCCAGCGGTACATATTCGTACATTCCTTATGAATAAGGCTTAATTTTAACCCCTGAGACAAGCACGACATAATTGGGACATGCCTGCTAAGAATCCCCCTAAATCGCGATCTGCCACCCCTGTTCAATCCGCCATGGCGCAGTCCGCTACCTTGTCCTCGCTGATGCAGATCAGTCAACAATCTCAAGCTTGTTTGGCGTCCATCCAAGCCCTTTTGCCCTTGGGTTTGTCGGGGATTGTGAAAGCTGGCCCCTTGGATGCGCAGGGCTGGTGTCTACTGGTTCCCCACAATGCTGCGGGCGCAAAACTGCGTCAACTGGTTCCTGCTTTGTCAGCCCATTTGCGTTCGCACAACTTTCCCGTTGAAACCATCCGCGTCAAAGTGATGTCGCGCTAAATGAAAGTTTGTATGCCACCCATTTTTCTGCAATTGTTGATAGGTTTGTTTTTGTCTGTTTCATATCCTTCTGTCTGGGCGGTTGAAGACAGCAACTGCAAAAAGGACAATGAAGGTAATGTGTGGTGTGCGCCTGAGCAAGGCGGTATAGGGCAAAGACCCAATGGCGAGGTATTTTGCGGTGTGGGTAAATGCATCAATATGACCAATGGAGCGGTGGTCTGCTCTAACCAACCCGATGGCCGCACAACATTGAACTACATAGGGCAAGCCATTTGTACAGGTACCTGTGTACCAGGCAAACAATCTGTTTGCGTTCAAGCCAAGTAACTTGACTACTGAAAGGGTTGGCGGTTACAGCTTTTATGGACCTCGCTGTACATGCGCATCCGAGCAGCAACACTTTGGTACTGCTCCCAAATAATTTCAACGATGTCGCGCGTAATCCGCATGAACTCCATATTGCAATGATGGCGTATGTTGTTGACATACACCGTCTTTTGTTGCCATTCATTTTCCCGCATCAAAAGCGCGTAATGGGTCAATTCGTGCCCTAAGGCCCATAAAAACATTTCCTGTTTCCAAAGTCGCGTGCCAGTGGTTCCTATGGATATTTGCATGGTGTTCTGTGGCGCATCTTCGCTGGGGAATTGAAACACCATCCTCGCTTCTTTAGGAATATTTTCATCAAACAGGATAGGCGGCAAGGGTAAATCTGCGGGCGCATGGGTTTCAAGTTTGATGAACTCCCATATTTTTTCAGTCAGCTTTGCGTCTATTGGCGAAGTGGGAATTGGAAGGCCTTGGGCATAAGTTAATCCTGTTAACCATAGTCCTATCAGTGCAACAGCTATTCGGTAAACACCGATTGATTTAGCGTTTTTTTCCATGTGACTGATGGTATGGTTGGGTCATTAATTTTTCAAGAAGTTGTATGCGTTTGACGATTTTTACCACGCCGGTCCTTAGCCCTTTATTCAAAAGGTTTTCCATCTTGGTTTTACGTTGGGCAGGCTGGACATTGGTGGGCCAAATGCCTACCAATACACCCAAGAGCGTTGTGATTGCGGCACCGCATACGAGCAATTGGGATTTACCTTACACACTGATGGTGGCTTTTGCGCTTGATTTGAATATCCATTGGATGGGGAAAATTCAAATCTTTCGCTTCCCATTTCAAGGTTTGATGCAATGGTTGGGTGGCATTGCTGTTGACCGATCACAGTCCACCAATATGGTGTCAGCGTCGGCGCAAACCTTGCGCGATGCAGAGGGCGAATTGCATTTGGTAGTTCCCCCAGAAGGCACCCGCGCACAGTCGCGGCAGTGGAAGACTGGTTTTTATTACATTGCACTTGAAGCGCAAGTGCCCATCGTGTTGGGGTTTTTAGACTTTGGCAGCAAAACCTCGGGGCTGGGTCCAGCACTTTTGCCAACAGGCAATTTAGAAGCAGATATGAAGCGCATCAAAGCCTTTTACGCACCTTTCAAAGGCAAAAATGCCTCTCAGTTTGTTTTAGATTAATGAATTCCTCTGCATAATTTTTCTCCTGAAAACCATTTCTGCTCTATAGAATCACCTTTATGCCCACACAGTCTCCATTTGGCCTTTCCCTCAACCGATTTTGGTTGTTCTTTTTTTTACTTTCTGGTGGCTTCACTTTAAATTGTGCTTCAGCGCAAAACAAAAATGCGCCGGCTCCTGCGCCAACTCCCTTGGTCTGTTCGGCTTCAGACTTCAAGGCCTTGGCATACACCACGAATGACGCGCAACTCAGAGAAGAACGTGCAAAAGAGTGGCTGAATAAGTTCGGTAAATCTTGCCCTCTTGATCAAATTGAACAGATTCTGACGAACCAAGCTGTTTGGTTGGGTACTTCCAATACCCCCGCCATCAGTTCTTCTATTGAAGCCCTTTACAAAGTGAAAAAAGCTTCTGCTGAGGACCTTGAAAAGGCAGTAGATAAGCCAAGAGGCAGTGCAGCAAGCAAGAAATAATTTTTGCTGAGACTTGAAGCCTCAAGATTCAGATCAGCTGTTTTGTTTTACGATTTCCACAACCAATGCAACGATGCCAGCAATGGCCGAGAAAATGACAATGCCCACCACATAGTAAAGGGCAGATGTTTTTTTAATTTGGGTGATTTTGGATGTATTCATTCGCCTATTTTGTCACCGAAGAGGGATAACCCAGATTAGGGTTATCTATAGATGATGGCGAGTTTTTGAAATGGTGCCGATTATCGGATTCGAACTGATGACCTACCGCTTACAAGGCGGTTGCTCTACCAACTGAGCTAAATCGGCACTGTGTATATTCTAACCACAACACTCTAGGCAAAATTATTTGATGCGCTTGAGTTGTGGTCTGCTACCCGCACTGGGTTGCGGCGGTTTGGGGGGGTCGCTGGGGTCATCATTGTCTTGCGTTTGGTGTGAGCTAGCTGTACTTAAACCCACAACAGGCTTGATCGCAGAAACAACTGTTTTGGCCACCACATCTTCTGTCTCACCCGTCGACGATGAAGGTGCAGGAAAAGCCATGCCTTGTCCATTTTCACGTGCATAAATGGCAATCACCCTGGCAATAGGAACGCTGATTTCTCTGGCCACTCCGCCAAATCGGGCTTTGAAAACCACAAACTCGTTGCCCAGTTGTAAATTACTGGTGGCGTCAAAACTGATGTTAAGGACGATCTCACCGTTGTTGACATACTCCCTGGGCACCTGCACTGTGTCATCGACTAAAACAGCAATATAGGGTGTGAGTCCGTTATCGGTACACCACTCGTGTAACGCTCGAACCAAGTAGGGCCGGGTAGACGATGACTGCGAAATGTTGATCATGTCGGCAGCTTATTTACGCATCACTTTCTCTGAAGGCGTCAACGCTTCAATATAGGCTGGTCTGGAGAAAATGCGCTCGGCATATTTAAGCAAAGGAGCTGCATTCTTAGACAACTCGATGCCGTAATGGTCTAAGCGCCAAAGCAAAGGCGCAATAGCCACATCCAACATGGAGAAGTTGTCACCCAACATGAATTTGTTCTTCAAGAAGACGGGGGCGAGTTGCGTCAATCGATCGCGAATGTGTGAGCGGGCCTTTTCAAGCGCTTTCTCATTGGCCTTTTGACTGCGTGACTCGATAGTCATCACATGTGCAAAAAGTTCTTTTTCAAAGTTTAGAAGGAATAAACGCACACGAGCTCGGTCAACAGGATCGCCGGGCATTAACTGAGGATGGGGGAAACGCTCATCAATGTATTCGTTGATGATGTTTGATTCGTACAAAATCAAATCACGCTCAACCAAAATAGGCACTTGCCCATAGGGATTCATGACGTTGATGTCTTCTGGTTTGTTGTAGAGATCAACATCACGGATTTCAAAGTCCATGCCTTTTTCAAAAAGCACGAATCTACATCTGTGAGAAAAAGGACAAACTGTCCCTGAGTACAAAACCATCATGAGGTTGGCTCCTAAAAGGCTAAGGGTTTAATGGACTAGCCAAGCCCCATTGTAAGAACCCGCGCGAGGCGGGCAGAAAATACAACTGAAATCAGCGAATATCTTTCCAGTAAGAAGCATTCAAGCGCCAAGCAATAACCATGAAGATCAACAAAAATAGCATGACCCAAACACCAATTTGCACTCGGGTAGTTTGTGCGGGCTCTGACATCCATTGCAGGTAGTTGACCAAGTCAGCTACAGCTGCATCGTATTCAACAGCAGTCATTTTCCCAGGGGTAATTTGCTGCCAGCCAGCAAATACAGGGGTAGCATGTCCATGCTGCATTACCTCTTTATAAACAGGGCGACGTTGTCCCTGCAATTCCCAAAGAACATGGGGCATACCAACATTGGGGAAAGCCAAATTGTTCCATCCCGTGGCTTTGGTGTCATCGCGGTAGTAGGTGCGTAAATAGGTATACAAATAGTCAGCACCTGTGCCGCCAGGACCAGAGCGTGATCGGGCGATCACGGTCAAATCGGGAGGGTTGCCGCCAAACCAATCTTTGCCCTGCTTGGCGTCCATGCTGATCTTCATGGTATCGCCAACTTTATCGGTGGTGAAAAGCAAGTTGTCCTTGATTTGCTTGTCTGTCAAACCAATGTCTTTGAGGCGGTTAAACCGCATATAGGCCGCAGCGTGGCAATTCAAACAGTAGTTGACAAAGATTTTTGCGCCGTTTTGAAGGGAGCTTAAATCGTTGAGTTTGTTAGGCGCTTTGTCCAACGGAATCATCTCGGTAGCTGCAAGAGCGGGTACAGCCACTCCCAAGACCAAACAAAGACTGATTAAGAATTTTTTCATGACTGATTGCTCCAGGTTCTGTCAGTGCGCCACAAAGTTCACACGATCGGGAACCGGTTTGGTCTGACCCAAGGTGCTCCACCAAGGCATCAACAAAAAGAAACCGAAATAAAACAAGGTGCCTACTTGAGAGACACGCTCACCAATGTAAGAGGGAGGTTGCATACCCAGGTAGCCCAGAACAAAGAAATTGACCACGAAGATGGCATACAAATAAACATGCCAATCGGGTCGGAAGCGAATGGACTTGACCTCGCATTTGTCTAGCCAAGGCAGGAAAAACAATATCACTACCGAGCCACCCATGACCACCACACCCCAAAACTTGGCGTCAATCGCCAGCATCAGGGCCACAGCAACAACCGCAGCACCGACCACCACGCCTTTTAGAAGTGTGCTGATGTTGGCTTTGGTGGCACCTAAGTAAGCTGCAGCCAATACGCAGAGAACAAGTGCGTAAATCATTTCATTGGTGATGGCACGCAGCATGGAGTAATAAGGCGTGAAATACCAAGTAGGTGCAATGTGCGCAGGTGTTTTTAACGGGTCAGCAGGAATAAAGTTGTTGTATTCCAAAAAGTAACCGCCAAACTCTGGGGCGAAAAAGATGATCGCGCAAAACACCAACAAAAAGCCAGTCACGCCCAAGATATCGTGAACGGTGTAATAAGGATGAAAAGGAATGCCATCCAAAGGCCTGCCTTGCTGATCTTTGTGCGCTTTGATCTCCACACCATCGGGGTTATTGGAACCTACCTCATGTAAAGCGATGATGTGTGCGACCACCAAGCCCAAAAGGACCAAGGGCACAGCAATCACATGAAAAGCGAAGAAGCGGTTCAAGGTGGCGTCACCCACCACATAGTCACCCCGAATGAGCAGAGCCAAGTCGGGACCGATGAAAGGAATGGCGGAGAACAAATTCACAATCACTTGCGCACCCCAATAGGACATCTGGCCCCAAGGAAGCAAATAGCCCATGAAGGCTTCAGCCATCAAAGCCAAAAAGATGGCGCAACCAAACAACCAAACCAGTTCACGTGGCTTTCTGAATGAACCGTAAATCAGGCCACGGAACATATGCAAATACACAACCACAAAAAACGCAGATGCGCCGGTAGAGTGCATGTAACGAATCAGCCATCCATAGGGAACATCGCGCATGATGTATTCCACAGAAGCAAATGCCAAAGCAGCGTCAGGTTTGTAATGCATCACCAAGAAAATACCGGTGACAATTTGGATCACCAATACCAGCAAGGCCAAAGAGCCAAAGAAGTAGAAAAAGTTGAAATTTTTGGGCGCGTAGTACTCGCTCAAATGTTCTTTAAATAACTTCGACAAAGGAAAGCGATTGTCGATCCATGTCAACGTCTTTTCAGACATGGGCGCATCAGGCGAGGTTTCTTTGAATTCAGCCATGGTCTTCTTAAGCCTTCGAATCTTCACCAATCAGCAAGCGAGAGTCTGAAAGGTACGTATGGGGGGGGACTTCCAAGTTATCAGGGGCAGGCTTGTTTTTGTAGACACGGCCAGCCATGTCGAAAGTTGAGCCATGGCAGGGACACAAAAACCCACCCTGCCAATCGTCAGGCAAAGATGGCTGTGGCCCCATTTGAAATTTATCGCTGGGCGAGCAGCCCAAATGAGAGCAAATACCAACGCCAACAAAAATTTCTGGTTTGATAGATCGAGCCTGGTTTCGGGCGTACTCTGGAGTGAGTTCCGAGGGTTTGCGTTTTGACTCGGGGTCAGCCAATTGAGCTTCTACCTTTTTCAGGGCTTCGAGTTGCTCAGGCGTGCGGCGAATGATCCAAACTGGTTTTCCACGCCACTCAACGGTTAATTTCTCTCCGGGCTTGATATTGGCAATATCTACCTCGACAGCAGCACCGGCGGCCTTGGCTCGCTCGGAGGGACTGAAATTGCTGACAAACGGAACCGCCACAGCAACGCCGCCAACTGCACCAGCACAACTCGAAGCAATTAGCCATGTCCGCTTGCTGGTGTCCACAGTGTTTTCACTCATGAAAGACCTCTAAATTGGGATGCAAACTTTGTAAAGCCTTTCATTCTAACCGAGGCCGCAATCTCAAACCAGCCCCACAAAACCATGGTTTTTACATGCCTTAATTTTCAAAATGATGTTAAATTTAGCTCTAAATTATTCAATAAAAGGGTTGCTTCATGTTGAAAGATTTCAAAGAGTTCGCCATCAAGGGAAATGTGGTCGATTTGGCCGTGGGAGTGATCATCGGAGGAGCATTCGGCAAAATCGTTGAATCAATGGTGAGCGACCTGATCATGCCCGTCATTTCGGTGCTGATTGGCCACTTAGATTTTTCCAGCTATTTTTGGGTGCTTGGTTCGGTCCCAGACTCAGTTCCCAGAACTTTAGAGGCCATGCGCAAGGCGGGCGTACCTGTTTTGTCTTACGGCAATTTCATCACCATTGCCATCAACTTTCTTATTTTGGCTTTCGCTATTTTCATGATGGTCAAGCAAATTCAGCGCATGAAACAAACCGCAGCGGTTGCAGAGCCCATTGCGCCACCGCCAGCAACGCCGGAAGAAGTTTTGTTGCTGCGAGAGATTCGCGATCAACTTCAGCGCAGGTAAATCAGCCCTTGGGCAATGCCAGGCGATGGCCTTTTGCCACCTTGAGGGCAGCCAACAAACTGCTGGGGTTAGCCATCCCTTTGCCAGCTATATCAAACGCGGTTCCGTGATCGGGACTGGTTCGCACAAAGGGCAACCCCAAGGTTTGGTTCACGCCGTTGTCTAGCCCGAGATATTTAACTGGTATCAAACCTTGGTCGTGGTACATGGCAACAACCACATCCGTGTCTTTTTGTCCCTGCGCACTGTGGGCTTGCATGAACACCGTATCAGGCGGGTAAGGGCCGCTGATATGCATGCCAAGCGCTTGGGCTTTTTCAATGGCTGGGGCAATAAATCGGCTCTCTTCATTCCCAAACAGTCCCTCTTCGCCCGCATGGGGGTTGAGTCCCGCGACTGTCATACGCGGAACAGTGCCATGCATATGGCGCCAACTGTCATGTGTCACTTGGAAAGTTTGAAGGACATTTTCAAGGGTAACTGAAGCAATGGCTTCACGCAAAGGCACATGGATGCTGACCAGCACGACCCTTAAGCCCGGGCAAGACAACATCATCCGAACGGGCAAGCGACTGATGGGCAAACCTGTATGGGTAGCGGCAAGGGCCTGCAGCATCTCGGTATGTCCAGGAAATTCAACGCCACTGAGTTGCAATGCCTTTTTGTTGACGGGTGCAGTGACCAAGGCGGCAACTTGACCATTCAGTGCGGCGGCAGTCGCCGAACGGATGGCTGCAACAGCCATCGCTCCCGCTTGCGCGCTGACTTGGCCCATGGCAATCAGCGCTGACTCACCACACTGCATCACGGGTAACTGGTGTGCCAAGCTTTGCGCAACTTGAGCCACATCTGTGATGGGTAGACACTCCAAATGCCTAGGCAATAAAGGTGCAAGCAAACTGAGTTGTTTTTGCAGCGTTGGCACATCGCCAAACACGCAACACCCTCGAGTCTCGTCAGGAGACTGGGCAAAGGCTTTCAGGATGATTTCTGGGCCAATGCCTGCTGGGTCTCCCATGGTGATAGCCACGGGCAAAGAGAAAGATGGCAAGGTGCTCATTCAACCGTCAAGCGGGATTATCGATGTCGATGAACACATGCTTGACGCCGAGTTGTTCGGCCACATGAGCGCCCAGCGCAGGGGCGCCGTAGCGTTCGGTAGCATGGTGGCCGCAAGCAAAGAAGCTCACCCCGGTTTCGTGCGCCAAATGCGCTTGAGGCTCGGAAATTTCACCGGTAATGAAAGCATCAACACCTTGGGCAATGGCCTCTTCAAACAAGTTTTGTGCGCCGCCTGTGCACCATGCAATGCGCCGAACTGGCCTTTTGGCGTCAGGGACTACAGACACCGGTAGTTTGCCCAAACGGCTTTGCAAATGCTGGGCCAAGGCTTGGCCACTTTCACAAAAGACTTGTGGTTGACCGACAAAACCCAAACCTTGTTCACCAAACCTGCCGTCTACTTGAAAACCCAAATGCGTAGCCAGTTGCGCGTTGTTTCCCAAGGCGGGATGAGCGTCTAGCGGCAGGTGATAGGCCAGCAAATTGATATCGTGCTGCAACAGCAAAGCCAAACGTGATTTAAGCCAACCCGTCACTGTGCCAGTTTGGTTGCGCCAAAACAAACCATGGTGAACCAGTAAAGTGTCTGCACCGGCTTCAATGGCAGCTTGGATCAATGCCAAACTGGCGGTGACACCGGAAGCTATAGATTGAACCTGAGGACGCCCCTCCACCTGCAAGCCATTGGGGCAATAGTCTTTGAAGCGCTCGGGTTGCAGCAAACCATCGCAAAGCGCCAGCAATGCGGTACGCTCAGCCATCTCAGCGACGCTCCACCCGAACTTTGGGGCGCTGCAAGGGAGTCACCGACAGCACCTGCTCTTGTTCTTTGCGCAAAATCTTCAACTGTGCATCCACCCCTGGTTTGAGCAAAGAAACTTGCGCCAAAAGTTCCGCCACATTTTGAACTTTGTGGTCATTCACAGCCAACAACATATCGCCTGGACGAATGCCTGCTTTGAATGCGGGACCTGTCTGTAAAACGCCGGTGATGATGACGCCCTCTTGGCGTTTCACATTGAAGGTTTGAGCCAACTCTGGGGTAAGTTCTGTGGGCTCGACACCGATCCAACCGCGGGTGACCAAGCCGTCTTTGACGATGCCTTCCAGCACTTGCTTGGCAATGCTCACGGGGATGGCAAAACCAATGCCCATGCTGCCGCCGGATTTGGAGTAAATGGCTGTGTTGATGCCCAACAAATTACCCTGCACATCCACCAATGCGCCGCCTGAGTTACCAGGGTTGATGGCCGCGTCGGTTTGGATGAAGTTCTCAAAGGTGTTGATGCCCAGTTGGTTACGCCCCAGTGCCGACACGATGCCACTGGTGACGGTTTGCCCCACGCCAAAGGGGTTTCCGATGGCCAACACAATGTCGCCGACTTGGACTTGCTCGGAATTGTTCATCACCATCACTGGCAGTTTGTCCAAGTTGACTTTGAGCACAGCCAAATCGGTTTCGGGATCGGTGCCTATGACCTTGGCTTGTGTTTGGCGGCCATCGTTGAGCATCACCAAAATTTCATCGGCTGCTTCCACCACGTGGTTATTCGTAAGGATGTATCCCTGCGGGCTGACAATGACACCGCTGCCCAAGCCTGATTGGGCTGAATCATCTTGGTCACCAAAAAAATAGCGAAACCACGGATCTTTGTTTTTTTCGAGTGCGGCTTTTTGCGACGTGTTGATACTGACCACCGCAGGAGAGGCTTTCTTTGCGGCGAAACTCAAACTGCCAGCGCTTGCTGTGGGCGAGATGGCGCCGGGGGCGACCTCAAAGACTTGCAGATCTGTATTCCAACTGGGCCTTTGGACCCAATCGGGTTTGAGGGTAATCAGCACAAACCAAACAGCCACCAAGACGGTGACAGTTTGTGCAAACAATAGCCACAGGCGCTTCATGATGCGTTTGAATCAGCCCCTTTTGGCTCATCAGGGGCTTGGGTATGGCGTATAAAAATTTGGGCTGCCCAAATGCCTATCTCATAAAGAATGCACATGGGAATCGCCAAAGCAAGCTGTGACACCACGTCAGGTGGCGTCACCACCGCTGCAATGATGAAAGCCAAAACGATGAAGTAAGAACGAAAGGCCTTGAGCTTTTCAATGCTCACCACTTTCATACGTGCGAGCACAATCACCACAATAGGTACTTCAAACGCCAAGCCAAAGGCCACAAACATGGTCAACACAAAGCTTAAGTAAGCCTCAATATCAGGCGCTGCGGTGATGCTTTTAGGTGCAAAGCCTTGGATGAACTTGAATACCTGACCAAAAACGAAAAAGTAACAAAACGCCACACCGATGAAGAAAAGCAAGGTGCTAGAAAACACCAATGGCAAAACCAGTTTCTTTTCGTGGGTGTACAAGCCTGGGGCCACGAAGGCCCAGCCTTGGTAAAGCACCACGGGCAAGGCGATCAAAAATGCTGTCATCAGCATGATCTTCAAAGGCACAATGAAAGGCGAAATCACCGAGGTGGCGATCAATCGGGTGCCTTCAGGCAGCTGTGCGACCAAGGGGGCCGCCAAGAAATCGTAAAGCTGCGCAGGGCCTGGGTAAAGGCTTAAAACAATACAGACCAAGGCAACGGCAATCGTCGCCTTGACCAAGCGATCGCGCAACTCCTTGAGGTGCTGCACAAAGGGCTGTTCAGTCCCGCTCAGTTCGTCGGTGTCTTTGGTGGAGGAGTCAGCCATAAAGGTCTAGTTGTTGCCCATGCCTGAAGGCGGGCGGAAACGGGCTACTCTGGCGGCACCAGACAAAGCGCGTGTGCGAACACCTTGCCGAGATTTGTACCACTGCGGCGTGGCAGAGCGCTTGACGCGCCAGTTTTTTCCTGGGTGTTGGTAGGTGGGCGCAGGCGGCGTCCATTGATAAGGAATGATGGGCTTGTAACCGTCTTCTGCCTGTCCATCCATGTCCAAACTTGCCACACCTTCGTTGAGCTTGGTGGTGGCGTTCAACACACTTTGCTGCACATCGGTCATGGCGCTGTCCATGGTTTCCTTCATTTTTTTCAGGTCTTCCATGTCCATCGAACGGTTGACTTCCGCTTTGACATCGGACACATAGCGCTGCGCTTTGCCAATCAATGTGCCTATGGTTCGAGCGACTCTGGGCATCTTCTCAGGGCCGATCACCACCAGTGCCACAGCACCGATGAGGGCCAGTTTGGAGATTTCCAGGTCAAACATCGTTTAAGGCTTGTGCTTGGCTTCGACGTCGATGGGTGCTTTGTCAGCGTTAGGCGAAGTCGAGGCAGCAACTTGCTGCGCAGGCGCAGCAGCATCGTCCGCAGGGGGTGCCGAGCCGTCTTTCACGCCGTCCTTGAAACCCTTGACAGCGCCACCTAGGTCCGCGCCAATGTTTTTGAGTTTTTTAGTGCCAAACACCAAAACGATGATTAAGAGCACGATTAACCAGTGCCAAATTGAAAATGATCCCATGGGATGCTCCTGAATGAAGAGAGGAATTCTAGTCTTAGCCGCGTAACCACGGGCGAGGACCGCCCATGACATGCCAATGCAAATGATGAACCTCTTGCCCGCCCTCGGTACCAGTGTTGGTCACCAGCCTAAAACCACCCTCAGGATAGGGGTTCACGCCCTCTTGCAAGGCAAGCTTGGGGGCCAGCAAGAGCATGCGCCCCAAAAGGTCTTGGTGCTCAGGGCCCACCTGCGCCATGGAGGGGATGTGCAGCTTGGGGATCAACAAAAAATGCACCGGCGCCCACGGGTTGATGTCGTGGAAGGCAAAAATCTCTTCGTCTTCGTAAACTTTTTTGCTCGGTATCTTGCCGGCAACGATTTTGCAAAAGATGCAGTTGGGGTCGGTATGCATAATGGTTTTTTAACAAGTTTAATCTTCGCCGGCTTCACGGGCCTGCGCTTTGCGCAAGGCTTTTTCTTCCAAACCGCTCAAGCCTTCGCGGCGCGACAACTCTTGCAGCACGTCATCGGGGGTCAGGCCGTAATGGGACAGCGCCACCAAGCTGTGGAACCACAAGTCAGCCATCTCGCCCACCAACTTGTGCGGGTCGCCGCCGTGGTCCAAGTCTTTGGCGGCCATCACCACCTCGGTGGCTTCTTCGCCAATTTTCTTCAAAAACGCGTCGGGGCCTTTGTGCAGCAAACGCGCCACATAGCTGGTGTCGGGGTTGCCGCCGTTGGTCGCTTTGCGGCTTTCAATCACGGCGGCCAAGCG
>CALPPP020000015.1 GCA_943325485.2 Rickettsia typhi | reverse complement strand
TGTTAAAGTTATGCGCGATGTGTTCTTGTCTATGCACGGACAGCCGGCTGGCATCAAGGGTGAGCTTGGGATTGAGGGCCGTAGCTTATCTAACCCTGACCCGGCACTGCTTGCGTCGACCACAGACCTAAACACCTTGATTCAAAATTACGAGAGGCATACGGCCTCTTACTCTGTCGTAACCCAGTACTTTGATTCTTGGGAGAGTAAGTGTTTTAGTGATGAAGACCTCGACGCAAAGTACCGCGCCCTCAATGAGGCGCGTTCTCACGCCAAAGACTGCGGGCGCGCCTTTAATGACATCTACAAATTCAACGGTATACCTGCGTTTATGCAGCATCTCAGGATGCTGCATTCTTCTTCATTACCGGAAACAGGTCGTAGCTGCTGACTGCTTCAAGTAATTGATTTCAAGAGGAATATCTCTTTTTTTACTGTTTTTGTTAGTGGTACAAAGCAAGCTGTCACTATCATTTATTTCAAGTATCAGCCGTAATGCATTCAGCCTAATTTAAGTGCAAGGTCATTGGCTCTAATGTGTGTGTACCGTTGAAGCATCGCTAGAGTCTTATGCCCACTGATTGAGCCAACTTCAAAAGTGTTTAATCCCTTTTCAAACAAACGGGAGACGGCTTCACGGCGTAGATTGTGGAATCGCTGGTTCTGTAGCGTTCACCTGTGACTGATATTGTCGGAAATTTCCAGTTGATGCAGGCAAACAATTTATAGCTTCTTGTAACTTTTGGTTAGAGGGGTGTGTATAAACCTTGGCCCCAACGCTACCAGTGCCGATGTGTCCAAGAAGTCTGTCAATTACTGACTCAGCAACACCAGCGCAAGCAAGGTTTGTTCTTGCGCTATGCCGAAAGCTATGAAAACTCATAGATGGAGGTATGCCAAGCTCTGCACGAAGCCCCCCAAAGAACTGGCTGAAAAAGCCCCCAGCTTTGCCCTCTCGTTTCGGCAGATTAGGCCAAAGGCTACCCTGTGCCATTGACTCGCAGTATTGGACAAACCCAAGCCTCAAGAGTTCATTGTGCAGGGGAATCGTTCTTCTTGCTGCGTTGGTTTTGATGCGCTGGGTAGTGTCACCGTCATGGATTTGCATCATCCACACACCGGACTCTTTTTTGATGTCATCCTTGCGCAGTTGGCACAGTTCAGAGCATCTAGCTCCAGAATACAAGCCAAGCAGCGGAATCCAATACGCAGCCAATCCACCTGCCTTTGTGTTTTTGGGGATAAGACCTTCAGCCCAAATGGGATGGCTAAAGAGTTTGGTCAGAGACTCATCCGACCACGGCTGACGAGGCGCTTCTGTATGCGCCTTGATGTCCAAGCCGCGCCAAGGATTCTTAGGGATCAACTCAAGGTCTTTGCTTGCATAGTTCAGCAAATTTTTGAGCCAAACCAAGCGGTCGCGTGCTGTCTTTGAAGAGGTGGGTTGCTGCTGAAGCCATGAGCGAAATTTATCCCCCATGTCACGATTGATCTGGGTCAGCTTTACCTTTCCTGAAAACTCCTCAAACAGATGGATAGCACGCAGACATGCACGGGATGAATCTTCGGATGTATGTTTTGACGCTTGCCAGCGCAGATACAGTTCCTTTAGGGTGAGGGCAGGGCTACCAACATGGTGGGGGCGAGGCCCAAGGGTTGACGCAGTCGGTACGGTTTCATAGATGGCCCCCGCAAGGATTTCAGCCCGTTTTACATATCCCTTTGACAGTGCTTCACGGTAATTACTTGAGCCAAGAGAGACGACGATGCGCCCGGTTGGACGTTCTGCTCGGAGGGGATGATCAAGGGGCAGAAGAACACGCATGTAGTACGTTGTTCCCCGGCGAAATAGTCCTGTGAGTCCAGCCATAAATGCTCCACGTTGAGGTTACGTGACACACTCAGGTGATACATAAGCGCTTGACTTGCCTTCAAAACAACGTAAGTGCTTGTTTTTGAAGGCCCGGACAGTTAAGGGTGACGAGCCTTGACCCCAGCACTGGCTCCACAGTTAGGGCTGCTTGGTTCCCCACCTGACCCGGTTGGCCGCTTCCCCATGTGGGAAGGCCCGTCGAGGCAAATTGTACGCCCCGTAGAATGAAGCCATGTCCTATTTGGTGCTCGCTCGCAAATACCGTCCCAAGACCTTCACCCAGTTGGTGGGTCAGTCGCATGTGGTGCAGGCCCTGACCAATGCGCTGCGCTCACAGCGTCTGCACCATGCTTATTTGTTCACTGGCACCCGTGGCGTAGGCAAAACCACGGTGTCGCGTATTTTGGCCAAGTCCTTGAACTGTGAAACTGGTATCACAGACGAGCCTTGTGGCGTGTGTTCTGCCTGCGTAGACATTGATGCAGGCCGATTTGTCGATTACACCGAACTTGACGCAGCCTCCAACCGAGGTGTGGATGAAGTTCAGCAGTTGCTGGAGCAAGCCGCTTACAAGCCGGTGCAAGGGCGCTTCAAAGTCTTCATGATTGACGAGGTGCACATGCTCAGCAACACCGCGTTCAATGCCATGCTGAAAACCTTGGAAGAGCCGCCCGAGTATTTGAAGTTTGTGTTGGCCACCACCGATCCGCACAAAGTACCGGTCACTGTGCTGTCGCGTTGCTTGCAATTCAATTTGCGCCCCATGGCGCCTGAGACCATCGTCGAGCACCTGACGCAGGTGTTGGGTGATGAGCATGTCAAAGCGGATGTGCAATCCCTGCGCTTGCTCGCCCGTGCCGCTCGCGGCTCCATGCGGGATGCTTTGTCTTTGACCGACCAAGCCATCGCCTTTGGCAACGGCGCATTGGCTGAAGCCGTGGTGCGCGATATGTTGGGCAGTGTTGACCGCAGCCATGTGTTCACCTTGATCGAAGCTTTGGCCCATGGCGATGGTGCCTTGGTGGTGAATACCTGCGAGTCGTTACGTCACTTGGGCCTTTCCGCCAGTTCTTTGTTAGAAGAGATGGGCATGGTCTTGCAACGCATGGCGGTCAACCAAGCCGTGGCGCAAACCAGTGCAGGAGATGACCCTGATCCCGATGTGCAGCGTATTGCCGATTTATCTGGCTTGATGCCTTCTGACGAAACCCAGTTGCTCTACAGCATTTGCTTGCATGGGCGGGCTGATTTGGGCTTGGCCCCCGATGAATATGCGGCGCTGACCATGGTGTTGTTGCGTTTGCTGGCCTTCAAGCCAGCCAAGGCTGAGGCTGAAAAAAAAACTCTGAAAACAGCCGTTGAGCCTCGGCCTACACCCCAAGCCGTTTCTTCGTCTGAGGCCGATACAGGTTTAGGGGAGTTATGGTTAGCCGTGGTGCAAGACATGGTTAAAGCCCAATTGATTCAAGCCATGACACGCGAACTGGCCATGCAGTCGCAACTGATGGCCCAAGCCGATGGTGTGTGGCATTTGCATGTTGAAAGCGAGTCCCTCAACAATGCCAGCAACCGTGAGCGACTGCAACTGGCCCTGCAATCGCTGGGTCATGCGGTGAGTCTGCAAGTCATGCAAGGCTCTGTGCAAGACTCGCCGGCCAGGCGCATCACGGCGCTGCAACAGCAACGCATGGCGCAAGCCGAAGCAGATATCCTCAACCACCCCAGCGTACAACGCCTGATCCAAGAATACGATGCCAAGATCATTCCTGGCACCCTAAGACTTCTAGACCACTGAAAGACCACCATGTTCAACAAAGGACAACTCGCGGGCCTGATGAAACAAGCCCAAGCCATGCAAGAAAACTTGAAAAAAGCCCAAGAGGAATTGGCTTTCATCGAAGTGACTGGCGAAGCCGGCTCAGGCATGGTGCAAATCCTCATGACCTGCAAACACCAAGTCAAACGCGTCACGATTGACCCCAGTCTCATGGGCGACGACAAAGACATGCTAGAAGACCTGATTGCCGCCGCATTCAACGATGGCGCTCGCAAAGTGGAGGAAACCACTGAGGCCAAGATGGGCAAACTCACTGGTGGAATGCCCGGTTTGCCCGGCGGCATGAAGCTGCCCTTTTAATGCGCGACAACAGCGCCCTAGAGGCCTTGGTTCAAGCCCTCAGGCGCTTGCCTGGGGTGGGGCAGCGTTCTGCTTCACGCATGGCTTACCACTTGCTGCAACACGACCCAGAAGGTGCGCAATTGCTGGCGCGAACCTTGATGAATGCCGTAGAGGCCGTCAAGCATTGTCAACGTTGCCATACCCTGACCGAGTTTGAGATCTGTGCAACCTGCCAAGACTCGCAGCGTGACGCTACCCGCTTGTGTGTGGTGGAGACACCCTCGGATCAATCCGCTTTAGAGCGAACCTTGGCCTATCAAGGTCTTTACTTTGTATTGATGGGCAAACTCAGCCCGATTGAAGGCATTGGACCGCATGACATCGGCATGCAAAAGCTGATTCAAAGGGTGGACGATGGCTTGGTGCAAGAGGTGATCTTGGCCACCAACTTCACCGCTGAGGGGGAGGCCACTGCCCATGTTTTGAGTGAGGTCTTTAGACGCAAAGGCTTGGCAGTGACCCGCTTGGCACGTGGGGTGCCGGTTGGCAGCGAATTGGAATATGTAGATTTAGGCACGATTGCCCATGCTTTGATGGACAGGCGTAGCACCTAAGGTTTTTACCAACAGGGGTGCACCTGATGCGCTCAATGTTGTGAATGCTTATGCTCGAAGCATGACAGATTCGCGATTAACCGATCTTTCTTTGAGCCACCGACGCCAATGGCTGATGGGTTGTTCGGCATTGGCTGCCTGCTTAACACTCTCGCCTTTGGCCGCCCTGGCCAGCCCTGACAAATCACGCTTGAGCTTGGTCTTAGACGACCGAACATCCTTCTCCCATTTGCCCTTGTTACTTGCCGAGCAGTTGGGGTTTTTCAAAGCCGAAGGTTTGACGGTTGAGTTTGTCGAGCAAGCCAGCCAAACCGCAGCCTTGTCTGCCTTGACGCAAGGCAGCGCCGATGTGTTGTGTGCGTCCTATGACAACGCATTGCTGCTGAAACAAAAAGGCTTTGATGCCGTGAGCATTGTGCAAATTGCGCGTACGCCCCAATGGGCTTTGGGTATCTCCAATAAAAACATCCCCAATTTCAAAACCATGGCAGATCTTCGCGGCAAGCGCATAGGCCTTTTGGATGCAGATGGCGCTGCACAACGTTGCCTGTCGTTCAGTGTGATGCGCTCAGGGCTTGGGCCCAATGAGATTCAATGGGTCTATCTCAATTCACCGCTGCATGCCTTGGTGGCTGTTCGCAGCGGCTCTTTGGATGCGCTGTTTGCTTCAGATCCCTTGATGACAGCGCTGGAGAAGAAGGACGATTTGGCTGTGGTCAGAAATTTTCGAACCCTCAAGCAAACCCAGCAAGTGTTTGGTGGGCTTTTGCCTGGAAACTGCTTGATAGTTTCCAACGCCTTTGCGAAAGAGAATCCTCTGGCTTGCCAGGCGCTTGTGTCGGCCGTGGTACGCAGTCTTAAGTGGTTAAAAACCGCGGGCCCCTCCGACCTTTTGCGCTACACGGTGGACAACCCAGTGGTACCAGACCGTTTGGTTTACCTGAATGCTGTTGACAACCTGCGAGAGAGTTTTTCCTTGGACGGCTTGCTCACACCCGAGGCTCAGCAGGTCAGCCTGCGTATGCTCAGGTTACTCGACCCCAGCCTCTTGTCTTCAACGCTAGTTTGGCAGGGTACAGCGCGCAATGACTTTGTTCGCGCGGCCAAGCAGCGCTTTCGAATGTAACTCTAGCCTGTGTTGCGCTGATTGGCTTTTTTAGCTTTGCCGCCAGATTTGGCAGGAAGCATGAGCACCAGTTTTTGTCCCGATTTCAACGCACTGTCAACCGAGAGGTTGTTCCATTTCGCTACATCGGCAATGGCGACCCTGTAGCGCTTGGCCACGCTGGCCAGGCTGTCTTTTTTACGCGCCTTGATGGTTTGTTTGCGCAAGGTCACTTCAGGCGCTAAGTTCAATTGACCGTTATCGGCTACTTTGGAGGTGACGTCTTTCTCCTGCTTGCTCGGGCGCGGGACCAAGAGGGCTGAGCCGGCTTTGATCAACATGCGTGGCGGTATTTTGTTCACACTGCGCATGTCTTCTTCGCTCATACCCACTTTTTTGGCCGCTTCTGGAACCTTCATGTTTTTAGGTGCGACCCAGACAGTCCAACTCGCCAAACGACCGTCATAAGCAGCAATGTTGCGCTCAAAAATTTCAGCGTTGTCCCAAGGCAAAAGAATTTGCGATGTCCCCCCAGCCAATAAGACGGGGCGATGTGCCGACGGATTGAGGGCTTTGAAATCTTCAATGGGTACTTCGGCCAAGCGAGCGACCAAGGCCACATCCATGTCCCGAGGCAAGGGGACTGATTGGAAGTAAGGGTGATTGGGAATGGAGGGCAGTTGAATACCCTTGTCTTGCGGGTTGGCGACCAAGTTCTTCATCGCCTGCAATTTGGGTACATAGAGGCGTGTCTCTGCAGGCATACGCAGGTCGGTATAAGCCACGGGTTGACCCGCACGCTGGTTGCGGTTGACCGCTTTGCCAACATTGCCTTCTCCCCAGTTGTAAGCGGCCAAAGCAAGGTGCCAGTCCCCAAACATGCCGTACAAGCGCTGCAAATAGTCCAGTGCAGCGCGGGTCGAGGCCAGCACATCGCGGCGGTCATCACGAAAAGCGTTTTGTTTCAAGTCAAAATCTTTGCCGGTACGCGGCATGAACTGCCACATGCCACTGGCACGGGCAGAAGATACCGCCTGTGGATTGAATGCACTTTCAATGAAGGGCAGCAAAGCCAACTCGGTGGGCATGCCGCGTCGTTCAATCTCTTCAACGATGTGAAAGAGGTATTTGCTTGAGCGTGCCGTCATGCGTTCGATGTAATCGGGGCGGTTGGCATACCACTGTTCGCGGTCTTGTACCAAATCGACTTGCAGGTCAGGCATGGCAAAGCCACGACGTATGCGTATCCATAAATCAGCAGGAATTTCTACCTCGGTGACCTTATGGCTGCTTGATGCTGTCTCCGGCAGGGCTTGCAGTTCGGTGGTTTCTACCGGAGTATCAGCTTGGCTGGATTCAGCATTGGCCTTGATAGATGTAAGCGAAAGAAGGCTGAATAGAATGGGTAGCAAATACAAAGCGCCCAAGCGTTGACGGTGATATTGGTTTTTCATGGATGCTCAAATTATAGAAACCTCTTGCGACTTGAATGATTGGCTGCAAACACCGGCTGGCGCTTACCTGCTCGAATGGGAGTCGCGTCAGTTTGACAAGGTCATCGCAGACATATTTGGTTATCACGCTTTGCAACTGGGTTTGTCAGCCATTCCTGCATTGCAAAGCAGTCGCATACGGCATTGTTGGGTGAGTGAGAACCAATCGACCACTGGCCCTGCACCCGCTTTGTTCAGCGAAGACGTGGCCTTGCCGTTTTCCGATCAAAGCCTTGACTTGGTGGTCATGCCGCACACCCTAGAGCTCAGCCGTGATCCGCACAGTTGTTTGCGTGAGGTTGAACGCGTGTTGGTGCCCGATGGCAGAGTCGTCATCAGTGGTTTTAACCCGCTCAGTCTTTGGGGTATGCGCCAACAACGTGCAAGGCTTTATGCCCGTTTGGGTTGGCATGATTATTTTTTGCCCTCCCATGTGGACTTCCTGGCCTCATGGCGGCTGCGGGATTGGTTGCGTTTGCTCAGTTTTGATATTGAGGGTGGGTGTTTTGGTGCTTACAGACCCTCATTTGAGTCAGACAAATGGTTGCAGCGCTTTGCTTGGATGGACAAAGCGGGTGACCGTTGGTGGCCCGTTTTGGGTTCGGTGTATTTTTTGGTGGCTATCAAACGTGTACGCGGCATGCATCTCATCAGCCCCCAATGGAAAAAGGTGGCTCGCAAGACCGCGGTCAGCACTGTTCCCACGGTGAACTCGAGCGAGCACAGCCCATGAAGCTGGTCACCATTTACACCGATGGTGCTTGCAAAGGTAACCCTGGTCCCGGCGGTTGGGGCGCTTTTTTGCGCTATGGCGAAACCGAGCGTGATTTGTTTGGGGGCGAAATTCTCACCACCAATAACCGCATGGAATTGATGGCGGTGATTCAAGCGCTGCAAGCCCTGAAACACCCTTGTCATGTGCATTTGTACCTAGACAGCGAATATGTGCGCAAAGGCATCACCGAATGGCTGCCCAATTGGAAAGCTCGGGGATGGAGAACCGCAGCCAAGCAAGCTGTGAAAAATGCTGACCTTTGGCAAATTTTGGACGAGGTGGTGTCTCAAAGCGGACACCACATCGACTGGCGCTGGGTAAAGGGCCATTCCGGCGACCCCGGAAATGAGCGCGCCGATGCCTTGGCAAACCAAGGCGTCGTGGCGGTTCAAACGGGTTGATAATGACCTGATATCTTTCAAGGGTTTTTGATCACTTATGGCTTCGAAAAACATGATCACCGCTGTGGCGGTTGCTGGCATTGCGGTGGCTGCTGTGGGCGGCTGGTGGTATCAAAACAAACCCGTTGCTTCTTCTGCTCCCGCTGCCAACGCGCCCGCTGGGGGGCCGCCAGCCGCTCCTGCTGCTGGCGCCAAGCCGGGCGCACCTGCGCCCGGGCCTGGTGGCGCTCCTGCTGGACCGCCTCGCGCCATGGGTGTTGAAGTCGCCAAAGTCGAACAATCCACCTTGCGCGACGACGCTCAGACTGTGGGTACATTGAAGTCGCGTCAAAACACCATGTTGCGCCCCGAAGTCGCGGGCCGCGTTGTCGCTTTGGGTTTTGCTGATGGCAGCCAAGTGCGTAAAGGGCAGATGTTGGTACAACTCGATGACACCTTGCAGCGTGCTGAGATTCAACAAGCGCAAGCGCAAATGTCCATCGCTCAAGCCAACCACAAGCGCAACCAAGAGTTGGTCGAGAAAGGCTTTATTGCCCAGCGATCGCTTGATGAAAGTCAAGCCAGTTTGCAAGTGGCACAAGCGCAGGTGGCGCTGAACTGTGCGCGCTGGGAGCGTATGCGTATCGTGGCGCCTTTCAGCGGTACCGTGGGATTACGCAATATCAACCTAGGTGACTTCGTCAAAGATGGCGCAGACTTGGTGAACTTGGAAGACCTCACCCAGCTGTATGTTGATTTCCGCTTGCCAGAACGTTACCAAAGCAAGCTGTCGCTCAAGCAACCCGTTGAGGTGGTGATTGACGCCTTATCGGCAAGTAGCTTCCAAGCTCGTGTGGAGGCAATCGACCCCTTGATTGATGCCAATGGCCGCTCTATCAGTGTCAGAGCTGTGCTGCGCAATGATGGACCGGCTGCAGCACTCAAACCCTTGGAACCTGCAGTGGCGACCCCCAGCCCCACCCCTCCTGACGCGGCCTGTCCGCCAAGGCCATTGCAAGCCATGGACAAATTCACCCCTGCAGGTCCTTTGCGCCCAGGCATGTTTGCCCGTGTCAATGCCTTGTTTGCACTGAAGAATGAGGCCTTGTCCATACCAGAAGAGGCGATCGTTCCCATGGGAGGCAAGCAATTTGTCATCCGTGCGGTGCCGCCCGAAGACGTACCAGGTGCTGGCCCTCTGCCGCCAGACACCAAGCTGGTGTCTTTGCGAACCGAGGTCAAGCTGGGTGCTCGTCGCCCCGGACGGGTTGAAATTTTGTCTGGCTTGACAGCGCAGGACACGGTGGTGGTTGCTGGACAGCATCGACTGCAAAAAGATGGCACCGCTTTGCGTGTCGCCGAATCTAGGAACTGATATGCAACTGCCTGAGCTGTCGATACGCCGGCCGGTATTCGCCACCGTCTTGTCCTTGCTGATTGTGTTGGTGGGCGTGGTGTCTTTTAACCGCTTGGTGATTCGCGAGTACCCCAAGATTGACAACCCCACGGTGACGGTGGAAACCCGTTACGTCGGTGCGTCAAGCGCTGTGGTGGAGTCTCAGGTCAGCAAAGTGCTGGAAGACTCGCTCTCGGGCGTAGAGGGCTTGGACGTCATCACCTCCATCAGCCGACAAGAGCAAAGCCAAATCACCGTCAAGTTTTTGTTGACGCGTGACCCCGATGCTGCTGCCTCCGATGTACGCGACAAAGTCTCACGTGTTCGCCAGCGCCTACCCGTGGGCATCGATGAACCCGTCATCGCCAAGGTGGAAGCCGATGCACAACCGGTCATTTGGTTGTCCTTCAGTTCCGACACCATGAACACCTTGCAACTCACCGACTTGGCCAACCGCATTGCCAAGCCGATGATGCAAACCGCGCCTGGTGTGGCGGATGTACGTATTTTTGGTGAACGCAAGTACGCCATGCGGGTTTGGCTCGATACCGACCGACTTGCTGCCTACCGCTTGACCACCCAAGACATTGAGGACGCTTTGCGCAAGTCCAATGTCGAAGTGCCTGCTGGCAGGGTAGAGAGCCAGATGCGTGAGTTCAATATCACGACAGCCACCGATTTGCGCAAGCCCGAAGAGTTCGGCGATATTGTGATTCGCAATGTCAATGGCATGGCTATTCGATTGAGTGACGTGGCCCGAATCGAGCAAGGCCCATTGGCCGAGCGTTTTTCAGTTCGCTACAACGGCAACGAATCCATTGCGCTGGGCGTTCTTCGTAACTCCACCGCCAACCCCTTAGAGTTGAGCAAAGCCATTACAGCCATGATGCCGCGCATCAAGGAAAGCCTGCCACCCGGGGTGAATATCGAGGTCGCCAACGATTCATCGGTGTTCATTGAAAAATCTATTGAAGCGGTTTTTAAAACCATTTTTGAAGCGGCTGCTTTGGTTTCTTTGGTTATTTTTGTGTTTTTGCGAACCCTCAGAGCCTCCATCATCCCGCTCATCACCATTCCAGTGTCACTGATCGGCACTTTTGCGCTGATGGCCTTGTTTGGCTTTTCCATCAATTCACTTACCCTGTTGGCGCTGGTTCTGGCCATTGGTTTGGTGGTCGACGATTCCATCGTGGTGCTGGAAAACATTTACCGCTATATCGAAGAGGGCATGGAGCCATTTGCTGCTTCCATCAAAGGGGTGCGCGAAATTGGTTTCGCGGTGGTTGCCATGACCCTGACTTTGGTCGCAGTGTTTGCCCCCTTGGCCTTTAC
This sequence comes from Rickettsia typhi, assembly GCA_943325485.2. Classification (GTDB taxonomy): domain Bacteria; phylum Pseudomonadota; class Gammaproteobacteria; order Burkholderiales; family Burkholderiaceae_C; genus Limnohabitans. The sequence continues at coordinate 3,648 of CALPPP020000015.1, read as the reverse complement.
GCCGGGGCGAACGGGTCGCTTGTTTGCCGAATTTGCTTTGGCTTTGGCTGGGTCCGTCATGGTGTCAGGTGTGGTCGCTTTGTCGCTTTCGCCCATGATGTGTTCCAAACTGCTTAAACACAATCTCAAGCCCTCTTTCTTTGACCGAGGCATGGGGCATGTGCTTGATTCGCTCACCCGAGGCTATGGTCATGTGTTGCGTTGGACCTTGACCGGCTGGCGCTTTGGCGGTGTCGAGTTTTCACGCCGCTGGTTGGTGGTGGGCGTTATGCTGCTAGCAGCCTATGGCTCATACCATTTGTTCATCAATGCCAAGAGCGAGTTAGCCCCTATGGAAGACCGAGGTGTGATCTTGGTCATCATCAACGGACCTGATGGCGCGACGCTGGAATACACCCAAAAATACGTCAATATGTTGGAAAAAATTGGCCGCAAGTACAGCGAGTTCGATAAATTCTTTGCAGTGGTGGGTAACCCCACTGTGGCCCAGGGCGCGGTGTTTTTGGGTGCTTTGCCATGGGATGAACGCAAGCGCAGCACCTTGGACATGGCGCGTGAAATGATGCCCGCCATGGGCGGCATGTCTGGCGTGATGGCCTTTCCCATCACGCCGCCTTCCTTGGGACAAGCCTTTCGCGAGCGTCCTTTCAACTTCGTGGTGTTGACCAACGACAGCTATGAAAACTTGGCCAAAGTCACCAAGACCATTCAAGATGAAGTCGCCAAAAACCCCGGCATCGTGAGCATGGATGTGGATTTGCGCTTGAACAAGCCTGAGATCAGCTTAGAGGTTGACCGAGAGCGTGCCGCCGATTTGGGCATTCCTGTCGACGTCATTGCCCGTGCGGTGGAAACTGCCATGGGTGGGCGCAGTGTCACCCAGTACAAACGCGAAGGCGAAAAGTACGACGTGGTGGTGCAAACCGAGGCCAAGGACCGCAATACGCCCATGGATGTGGAGAAAATTTTTGTTCGAGGCCGTGCTGACACCATGGTGCCTTTGTCTGCCTTGGTGAAAATGAAGGAAGTGGTGGTGCCGCGTGAACTGAATCACTTTGCACAACGCCGCAGTGTCACCTTCACTGCCAATTTGGCACCTACCTATTCTTTGGGACAGGCATTGAGCTTCATGAAAGAGGTCACGGGCAAAGTTCTGAAAACGGGTTATTCCACCGATGTCAACGGCAATTCGCGTGAGTTTGTGCAGTCCTCTGGTTCGCTCACCGGCGTGTTTGTATTGGCCTTGGTGTTCATCTTCTTGGTGTTGGCGGCGCAGTTTGAAAGCTTTGTCGACCCGTTTGTCATCTTGCTCTCGGTGCCTTTGTCGATGGTGGGGGCCTTATTGGCCTTGCAATGGACAGGCAGTACCTTGAATGTGTACAGCCAAATTGGGTTGATCACCTTGGTGGGTTTGATCACCAAGCACGGTATTTTGATTGTCGAGTTCGCCAACCAATTGCGCATGACAGGCATGAGTGCTTTGGAGGCTGTTCACAAATCGGCCACCTTGCGTTTGCGCCCCATTTTGATGACCACTGGCGCCATGGTGCTAGGCGCCATTCCTTTGGCTTTGGCCACGGGGGCTGGTTCGGAAAGCCGTCAACAAATCGGTTGGGTGATCGTGGGCGGTATGTCCTTGGGTACTTTGCTGACCATCTTCGTGGTGCCTACCATGTACTCCTTGTTTGCCCGCAAGGCAACGCCTGGGCCGATTCAAACCGTCTTCGAAGACGACGACTCGGTTTCAACAAAAACCGCTTAGCCTTCCAAGTCTTTCAATTCCTGCCATGTGTTGGCGTTGGCAAAGGCATGGCGGGCATCGTGAGGCAGGTTGAAATCCATTCGGGCATTGGCGTGTTGCTTGGTCCATGCGTCTATCTTGCGACCGCCTTGTTGTAAAAAATCGAGCAGGCTTTGGCGCAAAGAACGGTGTAGCAAGCAAAACACCGGTTGTGGTCGGCACACAGTTTCACCTTTGGCGTTGAGCTCGGGAGCCCAAGCCGTTGCGATCTCGCTTTGTTCTGCATCCACCGCCATGCCAAGGCGGTAAGCCAAATCCAGCGGAAAAAAAGGACTGTCACAAGGCACGCACAGCAACCATTCTGTGTCGCAATATTGCAGGCCTGTCAGCATGCCAGCCAAGGGCCCTGCAAAGCCGCTCACGCTGTCGGCGTGGACGTCATAACCCCATCTTGCGTAATCTGAGAGATGACGATTGGCATTGAGTTTCACGACATGGACTTGGGTCTCTAAACGCTTTGCAGCGAGTAAAGCCAAAGCTTGGCCTTGGAACAGTTGCAGGCCTTTGTCTACCCCGCCCATGCGTTGCGCTTGACCGCCAGCCAATACCCAGCCAGTGATATCGTCAGGCGTTGGGGCGATCATCAACCGCCGATGTAGCTCATTTCGACGCGCTTTTGACCTGCCACGGCTTGGGGCTGAAGGTTCAGGCCCCGTAACTCCGAGTAGCGGTCGTCACGCTCGTTCCAGATAAGGCCAATCGCCGAAGCAATGTCAGCGTCCGAGGCGCCATTGCGCAGCAGGCTGCGCAAGTCATGACCTTTTGCTGCAAACAAACACAGGTACAACTGCCCCTCTGTCGACAAACGAGCGCGGTTACAGTCGCCGCAAAACGCTTGCGTCACACTGCTGATAACACCCACTTCACCCAATGAAGGGTCAAACACACCTTGCGCATTGGCATAGCCCCAGCGCTGAGCCGTTTCCCCGGGAGCAGAGGCTTGCAGAGGGACCAAAGGGAATTCTGTTTGCAGCAGTTTGATAAGTTCTGCGGATGGCAGCACCTCGTCCATTTGCCAGCCATTGGTTTCGCCCACGTCCATGTACTCGATGAAGCGCAAAGTGATTCCGCTGCCGCGAAAGTGCCGCGCCATGGGAATGATCTCGCCAAGGTTGGTGCTTTTCTTCACCACCATATTGATCTTCAGGCCGCTGAAGCCGCCTTTGGCGTCTTGGCCCAAGCCCGCTTCCTTGGCCGCTTCGATGCCGTCCAACACATCGGCCACAGGGAAATCCACATCGTTCATCGCGCGAAAAATATCGTCGCTCAATCCATCCAAGCTGATCGTCACACGCTGCAAACCTGCGGCCTTCAATCCAGCGGCTTTGCGCCGCAGCAGCGAACCATTGGTGGTGAGGGTCAGGTCAAGCGGCTTGCCCTCGGGGGTGCGCAGTGCGGCCAATTGCTCAATCAGCACTTCTAAATTTTTTCGCAGCAGCGGTTCGCCGCCAGTTAGGCGAAGCTTTTGCACACCATGCAACACAAACAGCGAAGCGATGCGGGTGATTTCCTCAAAGCTTAAAAGCGATGAATGCGGCAGGTATTTGTAATCGTTGTTGAATACTTCCTTGGGCATGCAGTAGTTGCAGCGAAAGTTGCAGCGGTCGGTGACGCTGATACGCAGGTCGCGCAGCGGGCGGCCGCGTTGATCGCCCAACAGGCCGTTGGGCGCAATTGCAATAGCTGGGACAACGGCAGGGCGGTTGCGCTGGTCAAGCAGGGGGATCACACGTTCAGACATCCCGCTATTTTGCCCGAAGCTCGTCATTGCGAGCGCAGAGAAGCAATCCCCCCCTATCGCTCATACCGTCATTGCGAGCTCAGCAACGAAGCTATCCCCTGTCATT
>CALPPP020000014.1 GCA_943325485.2 Rickettsia typhi | reverse complement strand
TAGTAGTTCAGGCCGTGTTGGTGGTAGGCGTTGGCCCAAGCCCAGTCAAAAACATACTCCCCATAGGAGTGGTCTTTCAGGTAAACGGGGCAAACGCCCACCAATTCCTCGTCCTGCCATAAGCTGATGAACTGCGCTTGCCACCCCGTAGCAGCAGTGGCGCTGGCGCTTTCTTGCATCGCCAGCAAATAGGCATGTCGCATAAATGGGGTAGGACTGTGTTGCTGGACAAGCAAACCGTCCCAGTCTTTGGCGGCAATCTCTTGAAGATGCGGATGCACCCGGATGCCATAATCGTTCAGCTCTTTTTGCATATGACCTATGACGCTTGAACTCAGTGTAGCCCAGCTCAATTTCACCGTCGGTGACATGGCGGGTAATGCCCAAAAAATCATGGATGCCGCACGTCGCGCCTATGCCAAAGGGGTGAGGCTGTTGATCACGCCGGAATTGTCTATTTGTGGCTATGCCGCCGAAGACTTGTTTTTACGTGCCTCTTTCATCACAGCTTGCGAGCAAGCTGTCGACTCGGTCAGATTGTCGCTGGCTGATTTAAAAGGTATGCATGTGGTGGTGGGCCACCCCAGCGGCCATGATGAACGCACCCGCTCTGTAGCGATCAGTTTGCGCTTCAACATGGCTTCGGTGCTTTGCGAAGGCAAGGTGGTTGCAAGTTATGCCAAGCGCGAGCTACCCAATTACCAAGTGTTCGATGAGCGTCGCTATTTCAAACCAGGCTCAAAGCCTTGTGTGTTTGAGGTGCAAGGCGTGAAAGTGGGCTTGCTTATTTGTGAAGACGCATGGTTCGAGCAACCCGCAGCAGACGCCCGTGCCGCTGGTGCGCAGGTTTTGGCCGTCATCAATGCGTCTCCTTTTCACATGGGCAAGGCACAAGAGCGCGAGCACAAAATGCGCGAGCGCTGTTTGGCTACTGGTTTGCCCTTGGTCTATGCACATTTGGTGGGTGGGCAAGATGAGGTCGTGTTTGAAGGGCGGTCATTTGCGCTTCAAGCCACGGGTGAATTGGCGGGGCGGGCCCAAGCGTTTGTCGAGACAGATTTCCATGTTGCAGTTCAATCAGCCGATGGCCAAGCCGTGTTGCAAGCGGCCACCGTGCCACTTCAAACCGAACTGGCCGAGGTCTGGGATGCGTTGGTGTTGGGCGTTCGAGATTACCTTGGCAAAAACCGTTTTCCAGGCGCGCTGATTGGTTTGTCGGGAGGTATCGACTCCGCTCTGGTTTTGGCGATTGCAGTGGATGCGCTGGGTCCTGAGCATGTGCGCTGCGTCATGATGCCTTCACCCTACACCGCAGACATCAGTTTGACCGATGCCAGAGACATGGCACATCGAATGCGGGTGCGTTATGACGAAAAATCTATCGTGCCTATGTTCGATGCCTTTTTGCAAACACTGGAACCCGATTTTGCAGGGATGCCATTGGATGCGACCGAGGAAAACATCCAAGCGCGTATCCGCGGTACCTTGCTGATGGCCTTGTCGAACAAACATGGCGCCATCGTTTTAACCACCGGCAACAAAAGCGAAATGGCCACCGGCTATTGCACTTTGTATGGGGATATGGCCGGTGGCTTTGCTGTCATCAAGGATGTGGCCAAGACCCTTGTCTATCAACTGGCAACTTGGCGCAATCAGCACGACCCTTATGGCAGGGGTACCTCCCCCATTCCAGAGCGCATCATCACCCGTCCACCCAGCGCAGAACTTCGCCCCGACCAAACCGATCAAGACAGTTTGCCCCCCTATGAGGTGCTTGACGCCATTTTGGCGAGGTACATGGAGCAAGACCAAAGCGCCCAAGACATTGTGGACGCAGGTTATGCCTTAGCCGACGTCGAAAAAGTGACGCGATTGATTCGCGTGAACGAATACAAACGCCGCCAGGCCCCTATAGGTATTCGAATAACCCATAGAGGTTTCGGAAAAGATTGGCGTTATCCTATAACCAGTCATTTCCGTTCCTGACAAACCAATTTTTCTGTGAGATCAAGGAAAGTCAATATGAAACAAATCACTGCTGTCATCAAACCCTTCAAGCTCGAAGAGGTCCGTGAGGCTTTGGCCGAATGTGGCGTCACGGGTCTGACCGTCACTGAAGTCAAAGGCTTTGGTCGTCAAAAAGGGCATACCGAGTTGTACCGAGGCGCAGAATACGTGGTAGATTTTTTGCCCAAGGTCAAAGTCGAAGTGGTGGTCAAGTCAGTTGACGTTGATCGCTGTGTCGATGCTATCGTGACAGCAGCTCGAACTGGCAAGATAGGTGACGGAAAAATCTTTGTCACGCCTGTCGAGCGTGTGGTGCGTATTCGAACCGGCGAGACAGACGAATCTGCGGTTTAAATCGCGTCCAAGCCTGCGCCGTCAGACAAGCCAGCTTCTTCAATCAACAAGGGCAAAAGTTGCTCTAAGTTTGATGACTGGTGAATCAAATTCATCTGCCAGTCGGATACAAAACCATCTTTGACGGTGGTACCCATGAACGCCAATAAGCCGTCGTAATACCCATCCACATTCAGCAAACCGATGGGTTTGTTGTGGTACCCCAGCTGGCGCCAAGTCCAAACTTCAAAAAACTCTTCAAACGTGCCTATGCCGCCAGGCAGGGCAAGAAAAGCGTCGGCTCGCTCAGCCATCATGTGCTTGCGTTGGTGCATGTTTTCAACCAAATAAAACTCATCGCAATCTTCTCTTGCATGTTCTTTTTCTGCCAAAGCACGAGGGATGATGCCAACTACCCTGCCGCCAGCTTGTTGGGTAGCTGCCGCTACTATGCCCATCAAGCCACTGTTGCCCCCACCGTAAACCAACTGCCCTTGGTGTTGACCTATCCATTGACCGACGGCTTTTGCCGTTTGAGCAAATGCGTGGGTATTGCCTGTGCGTGAGCCGCAATACACACACAAAGAAAAAGCAGGTTTCATGGGCTTGCTGGGGTTGGATGGGAGGGGGATTCTTGTCGAGTATCCACCACCCGGGTCTGAGACCAATCGTCGTGCCAAAACTGTTTGTCTGGGTGGAATTTGCTCAGCAGCGCCCAGAAGACCACCCAAACGAACACAGCCAACAACCCTAGCAGGCTAGAGCCATTCAATAGCCATGTCAGGGTCAATGGGGGGACAAACCAAATCCAGGCAAATACATACCTTATGAAGGCTTGTTTTTGCGAAACGGCTTGCCCATCGAGTCGCGTGATTTTTAAATGCCAAGTTTTCATGGCAAGGGTTTGGCCTTTATGCCAAAAAAAAGAGAAATAAAGCGCAAGCACCAAAAACACGAACACTTGAAGTCCATGACGGTTATTCATGGCATGTCGAGTTTGTGTCAAAGTTCCAAAAAGATAGCCTGCAATGAATATCACACCAAAAAGCAGCATACCTTCATAAAACCAACAACTCATTCTCTTCAACAAAGAAGCACTTGGCAGTCTTGGGTCGCTTAGGTCAACAGGATCAGCTTGCAGAATCATTGGACCGCAGAGGGCCTGTTAGTGGTCGGCAGGTTTGCTGGCAATAAAGTGAAAGGGTTGAGTTGCCCTGTGTCAATTCGAGGTGATGAACTTTGACCTTCTTTTTTCGTTGGAGGCGTGGTTAACTTTGCAGCTGAAATAGGCTTGACAGCCAAGGCTGCACCCTTTGGCGAGGGTAGGCGAGAAGAAGGTAATTTTTGCTTCTCTTCGTCGTTCAGGGCTTGGTAGGCTTCCCACTTGGCCATTTTTTCGTCAGGGGAGAGTTGCTTTGTTTGGGCGAAATTCAAACGTGCTTGTGAGCGCTGAAGCGGGCTGAGCGCAGCCCACTCTCGCATACGCTCTTGAGCCAAAAGTTGGGAGGATTCGCTCATATCGGAAAAATTTTGAGCAATGACCAACCATTTGCGTTTGCGGTTGACTTCAAGTGTTGACCAAAGGTTTTGCAAAGGCAACAGTGCTTTTTGTTGAGCTTCACTCAATTCCGACCATCGTGGCGAGGTTTCAACAGCGCTTAGCTTGTTGTCTGTTCTTTCAACAGGATCTGCAGCATGTGCGCTGGCGAAAACAAAAAAATAGGCCATCAAAGCACAAGTCATACATGATTTGAAACTGAGAATTCTCAGATTATTTTCGCGGCACATGGAATCAAGCATCAATTTTGCTGTGAATCGACCTGGTATTTGAGGTAGTCGAGAAATGAAGGGTCGGTGTAGGCATTGGGGGGTAAGTCATCAGTCAACAGTGCCGAATCTATTTCTGCCAGCTCGAGTGCAGATTGGTCATTATGAAACTCGTTGATCAAAATCAGACCAGCAACCAATCCTAACAAGGGAATGATGGAGCCAAAAGTTTGAAAAAACAATTGGATTTGGCTGGGAAACTTCAACAGCGCATGGCCATTTTTTGTTTGCATCTCTTCAGATGTCTGCAACTGGGGCTGTGTGATGCGCCGTAGCGACAAAGCACGCGTGCGAGCAGCGCGTAAGCGTTCTGTGACCTCGTATGACAAAGGGGTATTGTCATCGAGCATCTTGGTAAGCCGCTTGCCAAGAAGGTCTTGCGCAGATGGCGCGGATGGTAAATGTTTCATGGTCGGATTCCCTTGGAACTCAAAGCTTTGAACAAGGATTGCACGGCCCTAGAGCAATGTGTTTTGACACTGCCCTCGGAGCACCCCATGGCTGCTGCAGTTTCAGCCACATCCAAGTCCTCCCAGTAACGCAACAGAAAGGCTTCTCGTTGACGTCCAGGTAAATTTTGTATTTCTTTCTCAATTTTCTCAAATGTTTGGGTTCTAATGAATGCATCTAAAGCGCTTTCGGTGCCTAAATGAGATGTTAAGACGTCTAAAACATCAAATTCATCATCACCTTGATCCGTCCCAAAGTCACTGAAATTGGAAAAAAGGGCTTTACGGGTCTTTTGTCGCCTGAACCAGTCCAACGTGGTGTTGGACAAGATTCTTTGAAAGAGCATAGGCAGCTCTGTGACAGGTTTGTCTCCGTAATGTTCAGCCAATTTCATCATGCTGTCTTGAACGATATCAAGCGCCGACTCGTCATCGCGGACATGAAAGACAGTTCGTTTGAACGCGCGTTTTTCTATGCCAACCAAAAAGTCAGAAAGTTCTTTGTCAGAAGCCAAGGATGTAGTGAAACTTTATTGCAACACGTGAGAAAAGTGGCATTGGGGGATGCAAAAACAACTTTTTCATTATGGCATTGGGCAATGGCTCTGGTGAATAGGGTCTATCACGAGGAATTCAATGTCATAATTGAGGGCTGTCGAACTAAAAGGGTTCAAGTTTGGTGTGAAACGCCTGTAGCTTGAAATCCAAAGTCTTGATGCACTTTCATAAGAAGATGCAAAAAGGCACCCTAGTTTTTTCGTTTGCGAAATTCACAAAGGTTACATCATGGAAATCTCCAAAGCGGAACTCCAATCCGCAGCTCAAGCCAGTGCGCTGAGCCAAACCCCCATCGAAATCAATGGCTCCGATATCTTGGTCAAATCTTTGCAGGCCGAAGGTGTCCAATTCGTTTGGGGCTACCCAGGCGGCGCTGTTTTGCATATTTACGACGCGCTCTATAAACAAAACACCATAGAACATGTGCTTGTTCGTCATGAGCAGGCAGCCGTTCATGCCGCCGATGGCTATGCCCGTGCCACCGGCGAAGTCGGTGTAGCGCTGGTCACATCAGGTCCTGGCGTCACCAACGCGGTGACCGGTATTGCCACGGCCTACATGGACAGCATCCCCATGGTCATCATCACCGGCCAAGTTCCTACACATGCCATCGGATTGGATGCATTTCAAGAATGCGACACCGTTGGCATCACCCGCCCCGTCGTCAAGCACAATTTCTTGGTCAAAGACGTGCGAGAGATGGCCGACATCATGAAAAAGGCCTTCCACATTGCGCGTACCGGCCGTCCTGGTCCCGTGGTGGTCGATATCCCGAAAGATGTGTCCTTCAAAAGAACCATGTACACCGGATATCCAACATCCGTAGACATGCGTTCCTACAACCCGGTACGCAAGGGCCACAGCGGTCAAATCCGCAAAGCTTTGCAGCTTTTGGTCGGTGCTAAAAGACCTTTTATTTACACGGGCGGTGGCGTGCTCATGAGTGAAGCATCTGCCGAGTTGCGCACCTTGGTGGATATGTTGGGTTACCCATGTACAAACACCTTGATGGGCCTTGGGGCCTACCCAGCCAGCGACAGAAAATTCTTAGGCATGCTGGGCATGCATGGCACGATTGAAGCCAATAACGCCATGCAAAACTGCGATGTGTTGTTGGCAGTGGGTGCGCGTTTTGACGATCGGGTGATTGGTAACCCCAAGCATTTCGCGCAAAACGAGCGCAAGATCATTCACATTGATATCGATCCTTCCAGCATTTCAAAGCGCGTCAAAGTCGATATTCCCATCGTCGGTGACGTCAAAGAAGTACTGACTGAAATGATTGGCATGTTGCGCGAGTTGTCTGCCAAGCCCGATCCGCAAAGTTTGGCATCTTGGTGGGAAACCATCGAAGCTTGGCGCTCACGCGATTGCCTGAAGTACGACCATGGTAGTTCTGATGTCATCAAGCCTCAGTATGTGGTTGAAACTTTATGGAATATGACCAAAGACGCTGACGCTTACATCACTTCCGATGTGGGTCAGCACCAAATGTGGGCAGCGCAGTACTACCGTTTCGATCAACCGCGCCGTTGGATCAATTCGGGTGGTTTGGGCACCATGGGCGTGGGCATTCCCTATGCCATGGGCATCAAATTGGCCAAGCCTGACAGCGAGGTGTATTGCGTCACTGGCGAAGGCTCTGTGCAAATGTGTATTCAAGAACTCTCCACTTGCTTGCAATACAACACACCCATCAAAATTGTGGCGCTGAACAACCGTTATTTGGGCATGGTGCGTCAGTGGCAGGAAATTGAATATTCCGGTCGCTACAGCCACAGCTACATGGATGCCTTGCCCGACTTTGTGAAGCTTGCCGAAGCCTATGGCCACGTGGGCATGCTGATCGAACGCCCAGAAGATGTCGAACCTGCGCTTCGCGAGTCGAGAAAACTCAAGGACCGAACCGTGTTCATGGATTTCCGAACCGACCCGACCGAAAACGTATTCCCCATGGTTCAAGCTGGCAAAGGCATCACAGAAATGCTTTTGGGTAGTGAAGACCTTTAACCCTTTTAATTTTTCTCAGACGAATCTATTGACAACCAAGCCCACGGGTTACCGCTCGTGGGGGAGGGTTGCGAAAAGAGGGATCCCTTATGAAACATATCATTGCAGTACTGATTGAAAACGAACCTGGCGCCTTGTCCAGGGTGGTGGGCTTGTTCTCTGCTCGCGGCTACAACATCGAATCCTTGACTGTAGCCCCCACTGAAGATCCGAGTTTGTCGCGTATCACGTTGCAAACTTCTGGCTCGGATGATGTGATCGAGCAAATCACCAAGCACTTGAACCGCCTGATCGAAGTGGTCAAGGTGGTTGACCTGACTGAAGGCGCTTACACCGAACGTGAATTGATGATGGTCAAAGTGCGTGCGGTGGGCAAAGAGCGCGAAGAAATGAAACGCATGGCCGATATTTTTCGTGGCCGTGTGATTGATGTGACAGACAAAAGTTACACCATTGAACTGACTGGCGATGTGGCCAAAAACGATGCTTTTCTTGAGGCTATCGAACACAGCGCTATTTTGGAAACTGTGCGCACTGGCGCTTGCGGCATTGGCCGCGGTGAGCGCGTTTTGCGTGTTTAAAAACAATTTTTAAGGAGAACCCCCATGAAAGTCTATTACGACAAAGACTGTGACTTAAGCCTCATCAAAGGCAAAACTGTGGCCATCATTGGCTATGGATCACAAGGCCATGCACATGCGCAAAACTTGAACGACAGCGGCGTCAAAGTCGTGGTCGGGTTGCGCAAAGGTGGCGCATCTTGGGACAAGGTTGGCAAAGCTGGCTTGAATGTGATGGAAGTCAATGACGCCGTCAAAGCCGCTGATGTGGTGATGATTTTGTTGCCAGACGAGCAAATTTCCGAGGTCTACAACAACAACGTCGCACCCCATATGAAGCAAGGTGCTTCTTTGGCTTTTGCCCACGGTTTCAATGTGCATTACAACCAAGTGGTGCCCCGTGCCGATTTGGATGTGTGGATGGTGGCGCCCAAAGCGCCTGGTCACACCGTGCGTTCCACTTACACCCAAGGCGGTGGCGTTCCCCATTTGGTGGCGATTCACCAAGATAAAAGCGGTAAAGCCCGCGATTTAGCCTTGAGTTACGCCATGGCCAATGGTGGCGGCAAAGCTGGCATCATCGAAACCAATTTCCGTGAAGAAACCGAAACCGATTTGTTCGGCGAACAAACCGTGTTGTGCGGTGGTGCGGTGGAATTGATCAAGATGGGCTACGAGACTTTGGTTGAAGCTGGCTACGCCCCAGAAATGGCGTATTTCGAGTGCTTGCACGAATTGAAATTGATCGTCGACTTGATTTACGAAGGCGGTATTGCCAACATGAATTACTCGATTTCAAACAACGCTGAATACGGCGAATACGTGACTGGCCCTGAAGTGATCAACGAAGAGTCCCGCTTGGCCATGCGCAATGCCTTGAAGCGTATCCAGACAGGTGAATACGCCAAGATGTTCATCTTGGAAGGCCGCACAGGCTACCCGAGCATGACTGCACGTCGTCGCCTCACAGCCGACCACTCCATTGAGGTCGTGGGCGCTCAATTGCGCGCCATGATGCCTTGGATTGCCAAAAACAAATTGGTCGATCAGACCCGTAACTGATGAGCCATTACCCGCATCCTCTGTTGGCGCGTGAAGGATGGCCGTTCATAGGCTTGGCACTGGTGCTGAGCCTGTTGGCGACCATGCTGTGGGGCTTTGGCCTTGCTTCCTTGCCTTTTTATGTGATCTTGGTGTTTGTGCTGCAGTTTTTTCGCGATCCACCTCGTCCTGTACCTGACCAAGCCAACGCTGTGCTCTCGCCAGCGGATGGACGTATCGTCAAGATTGAAAAAGTGCGTGACCCCTATGCTGATCGAGATGCATTGCTCATCAGCGTTTTCATGAATGTTTTCAATGTTCACAGCAACCGTGCCAGCGTGGATGGTGTTGTTCGTGCTGTTCAATATTTCCCTGGCCTGTTCGTGAATGCTGATCTCGATAAAGCATCGTCGGAGAATGAGCGCAATGCGGTTGTGATTGACGCCACCGTGAATGGGCAACAGCATGTGGTTACCTTGGTTCAAGTTGCGGGTTTGATTGCCAGACGCATTCTTTGTTATGTACATTCTTCAGATGTGCTGGCCAAAGGCGAGCGCTATGGCTTCATCCGCTTTGGCTCTCGTGTGGATGTCTATTTGCCACTGAGTGCCATTCCCAAGGTTGCGCCCGGCGATAAAGTCAGCGCCACCACCACTGTGCTGGCAACCCTGTAAGCCCATGTCAACGCCAGATTCTGAAGACCTTATCGACGGACAAGTTCGCAGCCCCTTGCGCAAGGGCATTTATGTATTGCCCAACCTTTTCACTTTGGCTGCTTTGTTTGGTGGGTTCTATGCCATTGTGATGGCCATGAATGGTTTCTTTGAGGCCTCTGCCATTGCTATTTTTTGCTCTATCGTGCTGGACAGTTTGGACGGACGTGTTGCTCGAATGACCAATACCCAAACAGAATTCGGCGCTCAAATGGACTCCTTGGCAGACATGGTTTCATTTGGGGCTGCGCCCGCACTCATCACCTACCAGTGGGCATTGAAAGACTTGGGGCGCTGGGGTTGGTTTGCGGCCTTTGTTTTCTGTGCCTGTGCTGCTTTGCGCTTGGCACGCTTTAATGTCAACACCACGGCGGTCGACAAACGGTTTTTCCAAGGCTTGCCTTCTCCAGCGGCAGCTGCCTTGGTGATGGGCTTTATTTGGCTGATGACCGATCTTGGTTTTCCCCCTTTAGACAACCGTTGGCTGATGTTTGTGGTTTGTCTTTATGCAGGTTTGACCATGGTCAGCAATGTGCCTTTTTACAGCTTTAAAGATTTCCAAATGCGCAAAAGTGTTCCTTTTGCAGTCATCGTTTCAATCGCACTGGTTATCGCACTGATCAATATTCATCCACCAACAGTACTTTTCAGCCTGTTCCTTTTCTATGGAATAAGCGGTTACGTGGTTTATGCATGGCGAAAATACAAGGGCCTGCCTACCAGCGTCATCAGCACTTCCACGGAAGAGCCTGATGAAAAGGGTTTGCACTGAGTTACAACCCCGGTGTTGTTCCTGTTGGTAAGCCTGTGATACATTTCAATTATGAATATTGCACTTCTGCTACTGCTTCAAAGCTTTCAAGGGCTGGATCAGTAGCGTTTGCGCAATTTTCCCCAAGGCCCGTTTGCTTACCGCACCGGGCCTTTTTCATTGGGGCGCACCGGTTGGCATTGGAAGATTGAATTTTCAGGAGCTTAAAAATGGCTGGTAAATTGATTATTTTTGACACCACTTTGCGTGATGGGGAGCAATCCCCTGGCGCCTCGATGACGCGCGATGAAAAACTGCGTATCGCCCGGCAACTCGAGCGTTTGCGGGTCGATGTGATTGAAGCGGGTTTTGCCGCCAGTTCAGATGGCGATTTCGAAGCGGTCAAGGCCATTGCCAACGCTATCACCGAGTCCACCGTCTGTTCTTTGTCGCGCGCGAACGACCGAGACATTTCCCGTGCCGCTGAAGCACTGAAGGGTGCAAAACAGTCGCGTATTCATACCTTCATTGCAACATCTGCCTTGCATATGGAAAAGAAGCTCCGTATGACGCCAGACCAAGTGTTTGAGCAAGCCAAACAGTCTGTTCGGTTTGCCCGCAATTTGGTGGCGGATGTGGAGTTCAGTCCAGAAGACGGCTACCGAAGCGATATGGATTTTTTATGTCGCATATTGGAAGCGGTCATTGCTGAGGGAGCAACCACCATCAATGTGCCAGACACCGTTGGCTACGCAGTTCCCGAGTTGTACGGTTTGTTTATCAAGACCCTCAGAGAGCGCATACCGAATTCCGACAAAGCCATTTGGTCGGTGCATTGCCACAACGACTTAGGGATGGCGGTTGCCAATTCCTTGGCGGGCGTGCAAATTGGAGGTGCTCGGCAAGTTGAGTGCACCATCAATGGTCTAGGGGAGAGGGCAGGCAATTGCTCCTTGGAAGAAATTGTCATGGCCGTTAAAACCCGCAAAGACTATTTCGGCTTGGAACTTGGCATTGACACCAAACACATCTTGGCTGCAAGCCGTATGGTGAGTCAAACCACGGGTTTTGTGGTTCAACCTAACAAAGCAGTGGTGGGGGCCAATGCCTTTGCCCATGCCTCAGGCATTCACCAAGATGGGGTTTTGAAGGCCCGTGACACCTATGAAATCATGCGCGCAGAAGATGTGGGTTGGGGTTCCAACAAAATCGTCTTGGGAAAGCTAAGCGGTCGAAATGCTTTCAAACAACGCTTGCAAGATTTGGGCGTGGAACTCGACAGCGAAGCCGAAACCAATGCAGCTTTTGGTCGCTTCAAAGAATTGGCAGATCGAAAAAGTGAAATCTTCGATGAGGATATTTTGGCCTTGGTCAGCGAAGAAAGTATCTCGCATGACAACGATGTGTTTTCATTTGTGAAGTTGTCGCAACACAGTGAAACAGGGGAGATGCCTTTTGCCTCTATAGTGATTACCGACCAAGGCAAAGAGATCGCTTGTGAAGCGCACGGCAATGGCCCTGTGGATGCTTCCTTGAAGGCCATCGAAAAGCATGTTCAAAGCGGGGCAGAGATGGTGCTTTACTCTGTGAATGCGATCAGCGGCTCAACCGAGAGCCAAGGTGAAGTAACGGTGAGGCTTCAAAACAACGGACGAATTGTCAATGGTGTAGGGGCTGACCCTGATATCGTGGTCGCCTCTGCAAAAGCATACTTAAGTGCGCTGAACAAATTGCAGAGTAAAGCTGAACGCGTAGCTGCGCAAGGTTAGATCATCAAGTTGTCTTTGACATTTTACGAAAGCAAGGCCTCTTGGTTACCTGAAAAAATACACGCAAGTCTTTGATCTTGCGTGTATTTTTAAATCGCACTACACTAGTGCATCAAGGCTGTTCGAGGCCTTCAATGGGACACCATGTTGAAAAGTATGAACTCACGTATATTACTTGCGCTTTGCGTTGCGGCATTGATGGCTTGGGCACCTGCTTCGCAGGCGCAAACCGCCAAGAAAAAACTGAAAACAAAAACGGTCGCCGTTGTCAAAAAAAAGGTGCGTGTGCAAAAGGCGATTCCTCCTCGCCCTTCGTTTGGCAAACTGGCCGGCTTGCATTCTGTCAGTGACGATCAAATTGCGCTGAAGTCCAGCGTGGCCTACGTGATAGACCAAGACACGCAGGAAGTGTTGCTCAGCAAAAATGACCAAGCTATTTTGCCTATTGCCTCCATCACCAAGTTGATGACTGCTTTGGTTGTGCGCGAAGCCAATCTCGATATGGACGAGTCCATCACGATTTCGGTAGATGACATAGATACCGAAAAGGGCAGCGGATCTCGGTTGCGCCCAGGCACCACCTTGACGCGTGGCGAGTTGCTGCATTTGGCACTGATGTCGAGTGAAAACCGTGCGGCCCATGCCCTGGGTCGCACCTACCCCGCAGGAATTGATGCATTCATTGCGCAAATGAACGCCAAAGCTGCGCAACTGGGAATGCGAGACACCCGCTACGCTGAGCCCACAGGTTTATCAAGCCGCAATCAATCAAGCGCCAAAGATTTGGCGACCTTGGTGGCCTTTGCCGCGAATGACCCCACCTTGCGTGAGTTATCGACTTCTAATGGTTTCCAAGTCGAAGTAGGTCGTAAAACTTTGAAATACCACTCTACCAATCGATTGGTCTCCAACCCCAATTGGGATATTGACTTGCAAAAAACGGGCTACATCTCCGAGGCGGGTCAGTGCTTGGTGATGCAAGCCAAGGTGGCTGGTCGTAAATTGATCATGATCTTTTTAGACTCTGCAGGCAAGTTCAGCCGTACCGCAGATGCAGAGCGCGTTCGGCGCTGGCTAGAAACTCGCCAGTCACTGGCTTCTTAATTTTTGGTGGGGTGGCCTAGTTGCAGGGAAATTTGAAGAGCGGTGTCCTGTAATTTAGGCAGCCACGATTCATCTAGGCGGTCTGCAGGCGCTGATATTGACAATCCGGCAATCAGCTTTCCTTGGTCATCGTAGATACCTGCGGCCATACACCGCACACCTAATTCAAGCTCTTCGTTATCACTTGCAACGCCTGACTGGCGAGATTTGGCAATCTCTTTTTCCAGAGCTGCTAACTGGGTAATGCTGTTGCGTGTATGCCCTGGCAAGCCGGTGCGGTTGGCATAGGCGCGAACTCGCACGTTGTCGTCGGCGGCTAAAAACAATTTACCAACCGAGGTCAAGTGCAAAGGCGCTCTGCCACCAATGGCGCGCACCACTTGCATGCCTGAACGCTCGCTGTAGGCGCGTTCGATGTAGACAATCTCGTCACCTTGACGAACACTGAGGTTCACCGGTTGTTGGGTGAGTTGATGCAAATCTTGCATGGGTTCTAGCGCCACATCTCGGACATTGAGACGCGCTTTGACGTAGTTGCCTAACTCAAGCAAGCGCATACCCAGTCGGTAGTGCCCTGACTCGGGGCGGTCAACATAGCGCCCCAGCACCAAATCATTCAAGATGCGGTGTGTTGTGGAAGGATGCAAGCCCGTTTTTTCGCTGATTTCCTTCAAAGTCGCTGAACCTTCCTTGGCCGCCAATACGTCCATCAGGGAGAACATACGTTCTAAAACTTGAATCGAGGGGGAGGGGGCGTGGCCTGCTGGTACTTTTCGCATGGCGATATCTTACAAGAGCGGTTTCAGACGTCTTCCCATTCGCCTTCAGTCAGAATTTGGTGAGGGCCAAACTGAGCCTTGTAGTTCATCTTCGAACTTTGACCGATCCAATAGCCCAAATAGACATAAGGCAAGCCAAGCTCGCGGGCTTGTTCAATTTGCCAAAAAATGCAATAGGTGCCCAATCCTTTGGCAGCCAAGGGGTCATAAAAGGTGTAGACCGCAGACAGTCCGTCGTTGAGCACATCCAGAATAGACACCATGCGCAGGTCCCCATCGGGCGTCGCAGCGTCGAGGCTGCGAAACTCTACCAAACGTGAGTTCACTCTGCTTTGAAGCAAAAACTGGGTGTACTGTTCGACACTGTCTTGGTCCATGCCGCCGCCAGCGTGGCGGCCATTTTGGTAAGCAAGGTACAACTGGTAGTGCTCGGGGGCATAAACCAATTTTGAAATACGCGACTCCAAATCCTCGTGTTGCTTGAGAGCTCTGCGCTGACTGCGTGTGGGTTTGAATTCATTGACCTTGACGCGCAGAGGCACACAGGCGCGGCAGCCATCGCAATAGGGTCGATAAGTGAACATGCCGCTTCGGCGAAAGCCTTTAGCAACCAATTCAGAGTAGGTGTCGTTGTGGATCAGGTGGCTGGGGGTGGCGACCTGTGACCTTGCTTGTCGATCGGGTAAGTAACTGCAAGGGTAGGGCGCTGTTGCATAAAACTGCAACGATTGAAGCGGCAAATCCTTGAGGTGTGTCACGGCAAAGCGTTAAGAGTGGTGAGTTCAGCCCAGTATAAAGGGTCAAAATGCCAGCGCAAAGGGGGGAGGGTTTGGGCCAGCAGGATATGGTCAAGGAACTGACTTCGCGGTACCTCGCCGCCGCCCATCAAAGACAAGTGGGGGGTGTTTTGTTGGCAGTCCACCTTGCTGACTTGGTTCACTTTGCAAAAGGCCACCAAAGCGGCCAAAGCGATTTTGGAGCTGTTGGGGACCAAGCTGAACATGGATTCACCAAACACGGCGTGTCCTATGCTGACACAGTAAAGCCCCCCCATAAGCTGGCCATCGATCCAAGTCTCCACGCTGTGGGCCAAGCCTGCCTTATGCAAGGCCTTGTATGCGTTGACCATATCGGCCACGATCCATGTGCCGTTTTGCCCAGGGCGAGGTGCACGGGCGCAGTGTTCGATGACCGCATCAAAAGACGTATCGATACGGATTTCCCAATTTTTTTGCTGTTTCATCCACTGCCGAAGGGAACGGTGGAAGCGGAAATGCGCAACCTGCAAAACCATTCGAGGGTCAGGACTCCACCAGAGCACGGGTTGACCTTCGCTGAACCAAGGAAAGCAGCCTTTGCTGTAAGCTTCTCGAAGACGGTCAACAGACAATCCGCCGCCGG
>CALPPP020000013.1 GCA_943325485.2 Rickettsia typhi | reverse complement strand
GCGGCGTGAAATTTGTAAACGATCTTCGCTTGTGACCAAGCTAATGGCAGCAAGGGGTATTCCTTTTGAGTCCAGCAAGGGAACACCTAAGGCCCAATAGCCCTGCACCAATGATCCAGGTATGAAGCTATAGCCCTGTCCTTTGAAATCTTTTAACTCTTGATCTATTTCGTTCACATTGGCATGTGGAAATTCAGATTGAATTTTGGGTTTGTTCAGCGCAATGATCTTTTCCTGCTCATCCTTGGACATGAATGCCAACATAGCCAAGCCCGCACTTCCAGCGCCCAAAGGGTAGTGGTCGCCGGGTTTAAGTGTTTGTGGAGGAATGGGAGTTGCGCCGTCAAAAATTGACAAACATACCCACTCGACGCCATGAATGATTGAAAAGAGTACGCAGTCACCTGTCTCTAAAGACAGCTTACGTAAATGGGGTTCTGCTAATCGTTGAAGGCCGTATCTGGGTTCAGCTGCAAGTCCTACAGCATAGGACTCTGGCCCTAAGGTGTAGGTCTTGGTTCTTGCGTCATGTACCAAAAAATTTTCGCTCACCAAGGTTTTTGTCAGACGCATGGCAGTTGTTTTATTGAGCTTTGATTTTTTTTCTATCTCGTGGATGCGCATGCCCTTTGCGCCATGACGCGTCAGGATGCGCAATATCATTAAACCTCGCTGTAATGTTTGACTACTGGCCATGATTTTCCGGATCTTAAAATCAATATATGAATATTTTGGATGCTAACAAAATTTCCAAAAAACAAAATATTCTCTTAATTAATCTTTGAATTTAAAAGAAAAATTCAAAATAAATGGTAAATCATAGAAAAGTATAAAGGTTCATATAGTGAACTAATTTATCGAGTTTTCAGGGTTTTTCATTATGAGTATTGACCATGCTTATGGTCGAATTTCTAAGTCAACAAACTCAAGGAGACTTTCATGAAATGGTTATCCACGTTAGGCACTCGGTGGCTGTGGGGGGCATTGGTCCTCTGTTTGTCCGCACTGAATCCAGTTGCCGCTCAAAATTTCAAATCGGGATCGTTCACTACCAGTGATGGTGTGAAGATCAACTACTTAGAGGCTGGCAGTGGGCCTCCCATGGTGTTGATTCCAGGTTGGTCGCAAACGGCAAATCAATTTAAACATCAGTTAACGGGTTTGAGTGACAAATTCCATGTTTATGCATTGGATATGCGCGGTCATGGCGACTCTGACAAACCAAAACATGGGTATCGCATTCATCGCTTGTCTGCAGATGTACATGAGTTTTTGGTTGGCAAGAACTTGAAAAATGTGGTGCTTGGTGGACATTCAATGGGATGCTCTGTCATCTGGGGATATTGGGAACTGTATGGCGGTGATCGTGTTTCCAAATTATTGTTGATTGACCAAATGCCTATGATCACCATGAATCCTGCTTGGTCAGATCAGGAAAAGCAAGACGCGGGTTCTATCTTTGACGGCAAGTCTCTGTATGACACGATGAACGCTTTGGCTGGCCCCGATGGCGTCAAGGTGACTGAGGGATTTATTACTGGCATGTTCACCAAAGATTTTTCTCGTGATGAAGTCAAGTGGGCCATAGATCAAAACCTGAAATTTCCACGCAAGCATGCAGCTGAATTGCTGTATGACCATGCAACTAACGACTGGCGCGACATCATTCCCCGTATCAATGTTCCAACTTTGCTCATTGGAGCTAAAACCAGCTTGGTTAGTTGGAAGTCAGTGCAGTGGGAAGGTAGCGTGATCAAAGGATCAAGAGTTGAAATCTTCGAGGAAAACGAAGGCGGTAACCATATGATGTTCCATGAAAACCCAACCAAGTTTAATAAATTAGTCAAGGAATTTGCAGCCAAGTAAGCTCAAACTGCTGTTCACATGAACAACTGCGCAAACTGCTTATGTAGCTTGCGCAGTTTTTTTTAGGGAATTTTTGTGAATTTGTTAAGCCTTTATGAAATGATGTTGCGCATCAGAGCATTTGAGAATGCAGCAGAGCTCTCAAGTCAAGGCGGTGTTCAGGCGTTTGGGCAATCTGCGACTGCTGGGGCTTATGTTCGTGGCCCTTTGCATTTGTCAACAGGGCAAGAGGCTGTTGCCGCTGGTGTGTGCGCACATTTGGAGAAAGCCGATTTGTTGACTTCCACACATCGTGGGCATGGGCATACTTTGGCCAAGGGTGCAGATCTGAAAAAAATGATGTGCGAGTTGTACGGTAAAGCATATGGAACAAATGGAGGGAAGGGTGGCTCCATGCATATTGCTGATTTTGGTGTGGGAATGCTAGGTGCTAACGGCGTAGTTGCCGCTGGCATCACGATAGCCGCAGGGGCGGCACACGCAATCAAGCTCCAGAAAAAAAAGCAAATTGTGGTTTGTTTTTTTGGTGATGGTGCTATCAATCGGGGGCCATTTTTAGAGGGTTTGAATTGGGCCAAGATTTTTCAATTGCCTGTTCTTTTTGTATGCGAGGACAATCAAATTTCTGCAACTACCCACTCAGCGACTATGACCGCAGGTCTTGGTGTGGCCAGTCGAGCTCAGAGTCTTGGTATTGCTTCAACCCAAGTAAATGGTAACGATGTACAAGACGTAAGTGTCAATGCCAAGGAATTGATTGCCAAGGTCAGAGATTCCAGTCAGCCCCATTTACTCCATGCTAAGACCTATAGGCTTAAGGGGCATGTATCTGTAGATAAAGCTTTATACCGGAATCAAGATGAATTGAAAAATGCATGGGAAAAAGATCCGTTGCTCCTAGCAAGATCTTTGTTGCTTCAGCAAGGTCATTCATCAGCAGAACTTGATGAAATTGAAATACAGGTAAAGAAGCTGCTGCAAGATGCAACGCAATTTGCAATGGATGCGGCTTTACCTGAACCACTTGCTGCTTTTGCTGATGTGGCAGATTGCGGGGAAGGTGCGTGGTACTAAATACGCATTTCACGTATGCACAGGCTGCTGCTGAAAGCTTGAGTCTATCCATGGAGCAGGATGAATCCATCATTGCCATGGGAGAAGACTTGGGCAGAGGCGGTGTATTTGGTCAATACCAAGGATTGCGTGACAAATTTGGCCCAGAGCGCGTTATAGACACACCAATTTCAGAGGCTGGTATTGCTGGTGCGGCTGTAGGCATGGCCTTGGCAGGGTTGAGACCTGTTGTGGAAATGCGCGTGATCGACTTTGCTTTATGTGCCATTGATGAGATTGTCAACCAAGCAGCAAAAAACCGGTATATGTTTGGTGGCCAAGGAAGAGTCCCAGTGATGTTTCGAATGCCTATTGGCTTATGGTCTGGATCAGCCGCTCAGCACTCTCAATCTTTGGAGTCATGGTTTACGCATATTCCTGGTTTAACTGTGGTTGCGCCTGCAACTGCCCAGGATAACTTCGCCTTATTTCAATCAGCATTGAAATTACAAGATCCAGTTCTTTATCTTGAGCATAAAGAGCTTTGGTCCATGCAAGAAGAGGTTGATACCCAAAAAACAGTAGCTATTGGTAAAGCCAATTGTTTGCGTCAGGGTGGTCATCTCACAATAGTTACTTGGTCATCGGCAGTCCACCGCTGTTTGAAAGCTTGTCTGAATGTCGCTAAGCAAGGAGTGGAGGTAGAGCTAATTGATCTGCGCTCACTTTGGCCATGGGACAAAGACATGGTTTATGCCTCGGCATCTCGTACAGGAAAACTGCTGGTTGTTCACGATGCGGTGCAAGTCAGCGGGTTTGGCGCAGAGATTGCTGCAAGTACTGCACAGGTAACTGGCTGTCAAATACATCGTTTAGGTGCACCACGAATTCCGGTGGGTTATTCCCCAACGCTAGAAGATCAAACGCGTATCACTGTGGAAGCTATTGAAAAAGTTATTTTGCAACTCACAGGGCAAAAACGTGGCAAATAAAACGGCCATTGTGACGGGCGCTGCCAGTGGAATCGGTCGAGCTACCTTGCTGAGATTGGCTAATGATGGTTATGTTGTCATCGGTATGGACAGAGATGCTGATGGCTTGCAAAAAATCACTGAAGAAACAAAATGCTTGTCTTCACAAGTGATCTGTATGAAGCTGGATATCACAGTCGAGCAGCAAGTGATGGATGTCTTTGCCCATGCATTTGAAATCTTGGGGTCTATTGATGCTTTGGCTACCTGTGCTGGTATTGTCAGCTCAACCCCATTTGGCGACTTATCAGTGAAAGATTTTCAACTGACCTACAACACCAATCTGATCGGCACTTTTTTATGCATCAGAGAGTCAGCCAAATACATGTCGTCAGGATCGCGTATTTGTACGGTTGGCAGTGTGGCAGGTTTGAGAGGTGGTGAGCTTTTTGGAACTGCTGCTTATGCTGCCAGCAAAGGAGCAGTGCTTGCCTTGACAAAAAGTGCAGCCAGAGCTTTGGCAGATAAAGGTATCAGTGTCAATTGTTTGGTTCCAGGGCCAACGCATACACCGATGATTGAATCGATGTGGCTTGATGAAAGCAAGCGATCTGTCGTAGAAAATTTGTCTTTACAAAAACGAGCCGCATCGCCAGACGAATTAGCCTGTAGCATTGCTTTTTTGCTTTCTTCACAAGCCTCCAATATCACTGGTTCAACCTTGGTCAGTGATGGCGGATTAATGATGTATTGAAAAATGAAAAATTCACTCAAATTAGCCAGACGAAATCTTCTTAAAAAGGTGATGGGTGCATCTGTGGCGCCATTTATCTTTACTTCAGCAAAAGCGCAAACTGCTGAGTTCAAGCTGAAGTGGGCCAACAACGTCCCTGTTAGTCATCCATCTACAGTACGCATTGCGGAGGCTGTGCAGGCGATCAAAGCTCAGAGCAATGGCAGGGTGGATATTCAACTGTTTCCCAATAATCAATTGGGCGGAGACACCGATATGCTGTCTCAAGTGCGCTCTGGTGCGATTGATTTTTTCCCTTTGTCTGGAATTATTTTGCAGTCCTTGGTTCCCGTTGCTGGCATCAATGGATTGGCTTTTGTGTTCAAAGACTATGCCAATGTATGGGCTGCCATGGATGCTGACTTAGGCGCCCACGTTCGCCAAGCTATTTCAAAAGTAAATTTGCATACTTTTGAACTCTGTCTGGATAATGGTTTTCGCAATATCACCAGTTCAACCCGCCCAATTCAAAAGCCAGACGATCTCAAGGGATTCAAAATCCGCGTTCCTGTCAGTCCTTTGTGGACTTCAATGTTCAAGGCCTTTGACGCATCGCCAGCATCGATCAATTTCAGTGAAGTTTATTCAGCACTTCAAACCAAGATTGTGGAGGGCCAGGAAAATCCGCTTTCAATCATAGAGATCGCCAAGCTTTATGAAGTACAGAAATATTGCTCTATGACTTCTCATATGTGGGATGGGCAGTGGATTTTAGCGAATCAACGTAAATGGAAATCCTTACCCGATGATTTACAAGCATTGATTAGCAAGCATTTAAAAACTGCCGTTATTCAACAAAGAGACGATATGCGTAGGCTCAATAATGGATTAGAAGCTCAACTGAAAGCCAAAGGGATGGTCTTTAACTACCCTGAGCGCTCTCTTTTTAAAGACGCACTTTCTAAAGCAGGTTTCTATCAAGAGTGGCGAAAGAAATTTGGCGAAGAGCCGATGGCCTTGTTAGAAAAATACACGGGCAGATTGACTTGAAAGCTTTTAATAAGTGGTTGCAGTTGGCTTTAGAGTTTTCTGCCGCCAGTTTGATTGTTGCCGAAATCATCGTTCTGTCTATGGGTGTTTTTTGGCGTTATGTTCTGCACCAACCTTTGACATGGTCAGACGAGTTAGCCTCCATTTTGTTTCTGTGGTTGGCTATGTTGGGGGCAGTAGTTGCCATGATGCGACATTCGCATATGCGACTGACCACATTGGTGGATTATTTTTCGCCTTCACTTCGGCAAATCGCTGATGCGCTGGTGCTTGTCCTTGGTTTTATTTTTTCAGCGTCATTATTGGGCCCAGCTTTTTTGCATATGCAAGACCAGTGGGTCATTTTGACACCGGCATTGGAAATTTCTGACGGACTGAGAACGGCTGCAGTCGGTTTTGGTTTATTGGTGATGACTTGGTACAGCTTCACCCAAATACTTTTAAGTCAACCCAGAAGTGCCACGGTTATCGCTATTGCTTTATCTGTGCTGATTGCTGTCATGCTTTGGCTTACAAGCCCTTTATTAATGGTTTGGGGAAACGCTAATTTAGTTCTGTTTTTTGTAGTTATCGTGGCTGTGATGGTGGCGTTGGGTTTGCCCATCGCTTTTGCCTTTGGTTTATCTACGATTGCTTATTTGGTTTTTTCATCGTCTACACCATTGACCATTGTGGTGAGCCGCATCGACGAAGGCATGTCACATTTGATTTTGCTTTCTGTTCCACTTTTTGTCTTTTTAGGCGCATTAATTTCTGTCACAGGTTTAGCCAAAACCATGGTGGATTTTTTAGCTACCTTGCTTGGACATTTAAAGGGTGGTTTGCATTATGTTTTGTTGGCAGCCATGTACTTGGTATCAGGAATTTCCGGTTCCAAGGCGGCCGATATGGCTGCTGTTGCACCTGCACTCTTTCCTGAAATGAAGAAGCGAGGCGCGCATCCCGGTAAGTTAGTGGCCTTGCTTTCGGCTTCAGGTGCCATGAGTGAAACGATTCCTCCAAGTTTGGTCTTGATCACCATCGGGGCAGTTACGGGTGTCTCTATTTCGGCATTGTTTATCGGTGGATTGATGCCTGCTTTGGTTGGTTTGCTGGCTCTCGCCGTAGTGGTTTATTGGCAATCTCGCGACGAACCTGTATCCGAATTGCCTAGAGCTTCTTCCTCACAAATATTGAGAACATTTCTGATTGCCTTACCTGCATTGTCTTTGCCCTTTGTAATCCGTACAGCTGTGGTTGAGGGGGTAGCGACGGCAACAGAGGTTTCTACTATTGGCATTCTTTACACCTTTTTGGTAGCGCTACTTTTTTTTCGTCCTATGCAGTGGCGAAAGATTTACCCTCAGTTGGTTGAAAGTGCATGTCTGTCTGGTGCAATATTGTTAATCGTTGGTTGCGCAACTGCAATGGCATGGGCGCTAACCCAATCAGGCTTCTCTACCGATTTGGCTATTTGGATGAAACAAGTGCCTGGTGGCCAATTGGGCTTCATGGTGGCTTCTTTGGTTGCTTTTGTGTTGCTTGGCAGTTTGCTCGAAGGAATTCCCGCCATTGTGTTGTTTGGTCCTTTACTTTTTCCTGTGGCCCGAGCCCTGGGTATTCATGAGGTTCATTACGCCATGGTGGTGATTTTTGCCATGGGTTTGGGTTTATTTGCACCGCCCTTGGGTGTCGGTTTTTATGCAGCTTGCGCTATTGGGCAGGTTAAGCCAGATGAAGCCATTGGGAAAATATGGCCTTATCTGGGTGCTCTTATGGTCGCTTTGTTGCTGATAGCAATCTTTCCATGGATATCCATTGGCTTTTTATAAACCCCTTGTTACCACTTTAAAAATGGTGGCGGGGATAAGGGATGCTTAGCGAACCATCCTGCTGCTGCTTTCATCAGCATCTTATGGAAACCAGCATTAGGAAATCGTTGCTTTACATTTCCAAAGAATTCTCCGGGTACGCCGCCAAGAACCAGGCCGAGTGAAAAGTCAGCCAGATCAGCTCGTCTAAAGACTTCTAGTAGAGGGTATTTTTCAGCGACTTCTCCCTTGATTGCTCGAAGTTTATGGTGAAGATCTATGAGTAACGTAATCTCTTCCACCCAATGATTCATTTGATTGGCTTCGAGATAGGTTACCGCTTCCCTTATCGAAGGTGGCAAATAATCAACCGTATGGTCAGACCATAGTCCTATGTCATGGTGGCAGGCTGCAATCATGAGTTTGAGGCGGTCCTCCTCGCTGCATGTGGCTAATGCAAAGCAACAGTGCAGCATGCGATAGACATGGTTTTTATAGCCATTGAAATCAACGCCAATGCGTTCTTGCCATGGCAGCAGGATTTCTTCAACAAGGGGAAGCGTTGGATAAATCGTTAGATCGTTTGTCATGGTGCACCTACTTAGTTAATTCTTAATGGGTTATTTTGTTGCTTGGTGCTATCGCTGGGCAGTGGCGCATAAGCCATTGTTCGGTAAGATTAAGCCAATATGCCTTTACAGAAATCAATGCCTTCGTCGATCGCCGTGATTGCGTTTGATCGAATCAGTCCATTTCATTTGGCTGGCCCGTGCGTTGTATTTGGTGAGAGCCACCCTGGCTGCCCAACATTCGATTTCAAAGTTTGTTCTGCTGAGTCAGGCAAGCTTCATACATCCGGAGGTTTTGACATTGCCGTGCATTACGGTCTGTCAGCACTGAAAAAAGCTGACATCATTATTGTTCCAAGTTGGAGAGACCCAGCTGAAAAACCGCCAGCTGCATTGTTGAGGGCTTTGAATGCTGCTTATGCGCGTGGTGCAAAGATCGTTGGTTTGTGCTTGGGTGCATTTGTACTTGCTGAAGCTGGTTTATTACAAGGACGAACTGCAACGACGCACTGGGCTTTTGCGCAAGACTTTGCAAAGCGGTATCCTGAAGTCTTACTTGACGCCGATGTCCTCTATGTTGAGGATCACGGCATCGTTACCTCTGCCGGCACTGCGGCGGGAATTGACTGTTGTCTTTACCTATTGCGCCAAATGCACGGATCGCAAGTGGCCAATAGTGTGGCAAGGCGCTTGGTGGTTCCCCCGCACCGCCAGGGTGGACAGGCTCAATTTATAGAGCAGCCGATTCCAAAAACGTTGGCGGATTCACGTCTATCGGATCTATTTGACTGGATTCGTGAGAACCTGCATTTATCGCACTCGGTGGATGCGCTGGCTGAGCGAGCATTGATGAGTAGGCGAACCTTTACCCGCCAGTTCAAACTGCTTACGGGTATGGGTTTTGTGTCCTGGGTATTGGTTGAACGCTTGGCCTATGCCCAGCGACTTTTAGAATCAACCAGTGGATCTATAGAAGTTGTAGCTGAACAAACTGGATTTGGGTCCCCTGAGTCACTTCGATTGCATTTCAGGCGGCAATTTGGCATCGCACCATCTGAGTGGCGAAAGCAGTTCTGGAGGTAACCCTTGGCTTTGTTAAGTAGATCTAAATAATTACTTAAGAGACTTTACTGATTACCCCAACCTTTATACATTTATGAATGTTGGGTTTATTGATGGTACTTGATTAACAAGGGAATAAAAAATGAATGCACAGACTAAATCAAAACAATTGCAATCCTTGGGGGATGCAAGAAGAAATTTTCTTCAAGCGGCATCTGCAGTCAGCATCGGTTCTGCAATGTCAGTACTTTCTCCATTAGCTTCAGCTCAAACAACAGACAGTTTTGTTTTGGTCACTGTTCAATTGAACTTGAAGCCCGGGAAAGTTGAACCACTTAGCAAAGAGGTTTTGGAAAACGCCCTTAAGGAAACAAGACGGTTCGAGGGACTGATCAGCTTGGAACTTTACTCAGAGCAAGGTAGTGATACTGTCTTGATTTTGGAAAAATGGAAAAGCAGGGCGCTTAACGAAAAATACCGCGAATGGAGAAAAACCTCTGGCTTTGGTCCAGTGGTTGCGCCCTATGTCACCGGCCCCTCTGTTGTTCGTTATTTCGATCCCAGGCCAGAATGAAACTTGATGGGTAAATTTCAGCAACTATCTGTGCTTGCTCCCCGAAAACTATTTGTGATGGATTGACAGAAATAAACCCTCAGGGATCCTGTAACCACTGACACATAGGTCGCCATTGCAGCAAGTCTTTCTCCACCTTGCTGGGGGTGATGTCAAACATGCTCAGGCCGTGGGCGGCCAAATGCAAATAGTGCTGGGTGTCACGCAAGTAGCCCACGATGGGAAGATCTAGCGTGTCCATGAACTGGCGCAGTTTGTTGGCTGCCAAAGTGCGCTCATCGACACGCATGCCCACCACGCCCACTTTGGTACGGGTGTTGAAGGTGATTTCCCGCAGCTTGGTGAGGAAAGTTTGCGCGGCGTACATATCGAAAATACTGGGCATGATGGGCACCATGATTTTGTCGGCCCGACTCAGCACCTCTTTGAAGCGCCAGCCGTCCAAGCCCCCAGGGGTATCGATCACCACATGGGTGGTGCCGCGTGGTGGTTTGGCGGTCAGCACCAAATCAGCTTGCATTTCCCAAGTCGTGATGCGGTTGACGGTGTCGGGGCGCAGACTGAGCCACAGCCGTGAAGACTGCTGCACATCCGCGTCGCCCAACATGACGGCGTGACCCAGCGAAGCAAAGTAGCCCGCGACGTTGGTGGATAAAGTGGATTTGCCAGCCCCGCCTTTGGGGTTGGCGATGACAATCACCGGCATATCAGGAAATCTCCCAGCCCCTGTCGCTGTTGCAATAAGTCAATGCTTGGTTGTACAAAGCGGTTCCCCCTGTGCGTCCTGCGGATACCAAGAAATGGTTTTGGAGCGGCATCATATCGTTGGATCGAGCGCAATCAAAGCCATTGTTTTTGGGACCGTTGAAGTACAGCACCACACGGCCATTGGATTTGACGCTGCGTTGCCTTGCAGTGAGAAAACCCACTGCACAGGCGCCGGAGCAGAGTTGGCCCTCTGTCACCACGGCTTCAGCGCCATAGCGAGCCAAAATTTGACCCAATTCGATGCCCAAGAGCGGTTTGCCACCGTTGGAGTTGAGGTAGACCTGTGGCGGCACACGCTGGCCTTGGCGGTTGATGCACTGCGATAAATTGTGCATATGCGCTTGCAAACTTTGCAAACTGGCAGGGTCGATGGTGCCTGACAGTTCAATGATGTCCATGCTGCCTTTGGCGCAGTTGTCGTGGCGCAAAAGGCTGTGACGCGTCTCAAAGGTTTGGCCTTGTGTTGAGCCCAGCACAGTGAGTTTGTTTTGTGGAAAACCAAAGCTGTTCGAACCCAAGATCACCTGATGCGGGCTGGGTGCCAAGGGAGAGGCCACTGGCCCGTTGACGGCACAGGCCACCAAACCAAGCAAAAACAAGGCGGGCCAAAGGGTCAATAGTCTTTTCATACAGCAATCCTGATGGGAAATATCCGTGAGAGGGTGTTCTATTCTCGGAATTTGTGGGCAAAACTTGAGCTTGATGAAACCTTAATTCTTTAGGGGTATTTCAAGCCATTGTTGTGTTTTTAGAATGAGATTGAATTTCGCATCTCACCCATTGAAGGTATTCCATGAAAAAAATCATCGCAGCTTTGTGTCTGTTGGCCAGTTTCTCTGCCATGGCCGAATGGGTCTTGGTGAGCGAAAACGAGTATGGCACGGGCTTGTTTGTTGACCCCAATATCAAGAAAAATGGCAATTTGCGCATGTTTTGGCATATCCAAAACCTCAAGCAAGCCGACAAGCAAGGCGACATGTCTTACCGCGGTGTGTGGCAATACGACTGCCAAGAAAGCCGCCAACGCAATATGCAGGTGGCGGCTTACCCTGGGCCCATGGCAACTGGCCAAAAGTCAGATGAAGCTTACCAACCCAGTGACTGGGTAGCCATTGGCGGCGACCAAAGCAGCCAAGCCATGTACAAATACATCTGTTCTTTGTAAACCTTCAGTTAACGAAAGTCGCGACCGGCTTGCCTTTTTCCACAAAGTAGGTCGCCAAAATTTTGCCCTTGGTGCTGCCAGTGTTGAGCGCATCGTGGATGGTGTTGGCAGGAACCATGAAGGCGTCTCCAGTTTTCACTGTTTTGGGCTCTTGTCCGTCAACGCGGATTTCGAATTCGCCCTCCAACACATAGCCCAGCTCTTCGCCAGGGTGGGTATGGCGTCCGGCAAAGATGCCAGGGTCGAATTCAGCACGGGCTTGTACCCCCATGCGCCCCGGCACGCTCAGCTCATGCGACTGCAAAGCCACGCGTGTAAAGCCCGGCTTTTGGGCAGAAACCAAGCCCATCACACTGGCGCCAATAAGGCACACCAACAAGGTTGAAGCTTTCATTGCAACGCTCCCAAAGGTTAAAAATCAGTGCACCACCATCAAGGTGAAGGGGAACACATAGGCTTGCAGCGTGACCAAAATACCCACCAAACAGGCCAGCGCAATGGAGTGGAAGAACACGTAGCGAAGAATATCGCCTTCGTGGTTGAACCAACGCGTGGCGGTGGAGGCCACCACAATGGACTGGGCATCGATCATCTTGCCCATCACGCCGCCCGAGCTGTTGGCCGCCCCCATGAGGTTGGGTGACAAGCCCAGCTGTTCAGCCGCGACTTTTTGCATGCCGCCAAACAGCACATTGGACGCCGTGTCAGAGCCCGTCAGCGCCACACCCAACCAGCCCATCAAGGTGCCAAAGAAGGGGTAGAACACGCCGGTGTTGGCAAAGGCCAGACCTAAGGTGGTGTCGGTGCCGGAATAGCGGGTCAGGTAGCCCAGCGCCAACATCAACACAATGGTCAGCAATGAATAACGAACCAGCCACAAGGTGGAGAAGAAAATCCGAACCATGTTGAGGGGGTTGTATTTCATCACCAAGCCGCCCACGATGGCCGACAGCAAAATACCCGTGCCGGTGGAGGACAACAGGTTGAGCGTGTAAATGGCACTTTCTGTTTTAGGAATGGGTACAACGGGCGGCATCTTCTCAATCAGGTTGTGCAAACCTTCCATGATGAACTGCGGCGCGAAGATGCCATTCAAATAAGCTTTGACTGCAGGCTGACCCCAAATAAAGATGAACACTGTGAGAATGGCCCAAGGGGTCCACGCACGGATGATGGCATCGCGTGAATGAACCGTGACAGCGCGGGGCGCTTGCGCTTGGCCACCCGTGGTTTCATGGCCTTTCAACGACACCGAGGTCCAAACGGTTTTGGGTTGCCAAAATCGCAAGAAAGTGACCAAGCTGGCCATGCTCACCACCGCGGCGATGATGTCGACCAATTCGGGGCCGATAAAGTTAGACACCAAAAATTGCATGATGGCAAAGCTTGCCCCAGTCACCAAGATGGCGGGCCAGATATCCCACATGGCACGACGTCCGGCAAACGCCCAGATCAGCCAGAACGGAACAAGCAAGGAGAAGAAAGGCAATTGGCGACCCACCATCATGGAGACTTCCATGGCGTCGTAGCCATGCACCTTGGCCAAGGTGATGATGGGTGTACCCAAGGCCCCGAACGCCACAGGGGCGGTATTGGCAATCAGCGACAAGCCTGAGGCGGCCAAGGGTGAAAAGCCCAAACCAATCAAAATAGCTGCAGTCACCGCCACGGGGGTGCCAAAACCGGCTGCACCTTCAAAGAAAGCGCCAAACGCAAAGGCAATCAAGAGCAACTGCAAGCGGCGGTCTTCGGTGATGCCCGCAATCGAGTCTTGCAACACCTTGAAGCTGCCGTTTTGCTCGGTCAATTGGTGCAAAAAGATGATGTTGAGCACAATCCAACCGATGGGCAACAAACCATTGAGGCCGCCGTACAAAGCAGCATTGGCGGCCATGTCGCTGGGCATGCCGTAGACCGCAATGGCAATCACCAAGGCTGCAAGCAAACCCGCACCTGCGGCGATGTGCGCCTTCATGTGCAAAAAGCCCAAACCCACCAACATCACCACCACGGGCACGGCTGCCAACAAAGTAGACAAAAGCATATTGCCTAAGGGGTCGTATATTTGTTGCCAAACCATGGTGTAGTCTCCGAAGCAGGTAAATCAAAAATTATAGGAAGATACGCTCGAGGGTTTTCCCTCTCGTTATTCTTTGGAGACACGCATGATAGAACGCACACTTTTCAGTCCTGACCATCAGGCCTTTCGCGACAGTTTCCGCCGCTTCATGGCAGAAGAAATTGCGCCCTTCCATGCTGCATGGGAAGAGCAAGGCTATGTGGACAAAGCCGTGTGGGCCAAAGCAGGTGCTTTGGGTTTTTTGTGCATGACCCAAGCCGAGGACCATGGCGGTTTTGCAGCCGACAAGCTGTATTCCATCATTCAGATGGAAGAACTGAGCGCTGCAGGTTTCAGTGGCATAGGCTTTGGCTTGCATACCGAAATCGTGGCGCCTTATCTACAGCATTACGGTACCGAGGCACAAAAGCAGCGCTATTTGCCGGCCATGGCCAGCGGCGCCATGGTGGGTGCGATTGCCATGACCGAACCCGCGGCGGGCAGCGATTTGCAAGGTATCCAAACCACCGCCTTGGTTCAAGCGGATGGGTCGTATGTGCTCAATGGCAGTAAAACTTACATCACCAACGGCTGGCACTCGGACTTGGTGATCGTGGTTGCCAAAACCAACCCCGCCGCAGGTGGCAAAGGCACCAGTCTGTTTTTGCTGGAGGCTGGTACAGCGGGCTTTACCAAGGGCAAGCCCCTGAAAAAACTCGGCCTCAAAGCACAAGACACCTGCGAATTGTTTTTCGACAATGTGCGTTTACCCGCTGACGCCTTGTTGGGTGGCGAGGCCATGCTCAACAAGGGCTTTATTTGCTTGATGGAGCAGCTGCCTTGGGAGCGTTTGCAAATTGCCATTGGCGCAGTGGCCGCTTCGCAAGCAGCTATTGGCTGGACCTTGGACTATGTCTTGCAACGCCAAGTGTTTGGCCAAGCCGTGGCGGCGTTTCAACACACCCGCTTTACCTTGGCTGAGTTGCACACCGAGGTGCAAATTGCGCAGGTTTTTGTGGACAAATGCACCGAGCTCTTGCTGCAAGACAAGCTCGACACCGTCACCGCCAGCATGGCCAAGTACTGGTGTACCGATTTGCAATGCAAGGTGATGGACGCTTGTGTGCAGCTGCACGGCGGCAACGGCTTTATGTGGGAGTACCCCATTACCCGTGCTTATGCCGATGCACGGGTGCAGCGCATTTATGGCGGCACCAACGAGATCATGAAAGAGGTGATTGCTCGTAGCTTTGTTAAGTGATCCGTCATTGCGAAGCCCGTAGGGCTGAAGCAATCTACCCCCACGGCGCATATCGCAGGCTCGGCCTCGCCTCCATGCTGGCACAACGTCGGCTTCGGCCGACCTGCGCCTACGCCCACTTATGCATATAGCGTCATTGCGAGGAGCGCAGCGACGAAGCAAACTAGCTAAGCAAGCAATAACAATCCGCCTAATTACTTAACTTCTATAGACAAGACTGAGAGATTACTTCGTCAGTTTGCTTCGTCGCTACGCTCCTCGCAATGACAGCTCACCGCAATGACAGTTAATCGGAATGACAGCTTTTCACAGTGACTGTTTCGCCAGGCGAGTGTTGTGGGTCGGCCGAAGCCGACGTTGTGTCAGCATGGAGGCGAGGCCGAGCCTGCAGCGCTCGCCGATAGATTGCTTCAGCCCTTCGGGCTTCGCAATGACGAAAGTT
>CALPPP020000012.1 GCA_943325485.2 Rickettsia typhi | reverse complement strand
GATCTTCATGAGGGGTAGACCATCTCTGCACGTTTGACAAATGCGTCGACCAAGGTGGCTGCAATGCGGTCGAACACGGGTCCTACCAAAGCGCCGAACATGGAGTCAAAGCTGTACGACAACTTGAGTTCAATGCGGCAAGCACGCTCTTCACCCAAGGGCACAAAATTCCACTCACCGTGCAGGTGCTTGAAGGGGCCATCCACCAAGCTCAGCTGCACTTGTCGGCCTGCCACGTGGGTGTTGCGGGTGGTGAAGCTTTTATGCAAACCACCAAACGCCATGCCTATGCGTGCGGTCATGGCGTCAGGTGTTTGCTCCAGTATTTCAGTCTTATCACACCATGGCAAAAACGCGGGATAGCTGTCCACATCAACGACCAAATTGAACATCTCTTGTGCGCTAAACCAGATTAGGACAGACTTCTCGATGGTTTTCATAGAATGGGGGCTCTGCCAAGTTGGCGGTTGTGGCGATTGTAAAGACCTCGCCTTTCTCTCATTCCCCCCTTATGGCCACCAAAACCGACGCTTCTGCCCGTATTGCCGACAACAAAAAAGCGGCCTTCAACTACTTCTTCGAAGAACGTCTCGAGGCGGGAATGGTCTTGGAAGGCTGGGAAGTCAAAGCCGCACGTGAAGGCAAGGTGCAACTCACCGATGGCTATGTGGTCATTCGTAGCGGTGAGATGTATGTCATCGGCTGCCAAATCAACCCGCTGAAAACCGCCTCTACCCACGTCAACCCCGACGCAGTACGCTCACGCAAACTGCTGCTACACAAAGATGAAATTCGTCGCTTGATCGGCAAGGTGGAGCAAAAGGGCTATACCTTGGTGCCGCTGAATTTACATTGGAAAAATGGACGCATCAAATGTGAGATTGCCTTGGCCAAAGGCAAGGCAGAACATGACAAACGCGACACCATCAAAGACCGCGAAGGCAAGCGCGAAGTTGAACGTGCAATGAAGAGCCGTACCCGCTGATTAACGGATCAGCTGTGCTTGTCCGGCCTCTATCAAAAGGCGCTGATCGCAGCGCTGACTCAAAGCGACATCGTGGGTGACCAATACCAAGGTCGTTCCCAACTCATGGTTGAGGTCCAACATCAGCGCCATCACTTTCTCGCCTGTGGCATGGTCCAAGCTTCCTGTGGGCTCATCGGCCAGCAACACATCGGGTTTGACCACAAAAGCCCGTGCCAAGGCCACACGCTGCTGCTCTCCTCCGCTCATGACTTTGGGATAGTGGTTGAGACGTTCTGAGAGGCCCACACGCGCAAGCATTTCTTTGGCCACTGGTTTTGGGCTGGGATGACCCGACAACTCCAGCGGTAGCATGACGTTTTCAAGGGCGGTCAGGGGTGCCAATAATTGGAAACTTTGAAAGACAAAACCGATGTGCTTGGCCCGCAATGCAGCGCGCTGGTCTTCATTCAAGACAAACAGATCTTGTCCCGCAATATGCACCGTTCCTTGGGTGGGGGTATCTAAGCCCGCCATGATGGCCAGCAAAGTACTTTTGCCCGAGCCAGAAGCGCCCACAATGGCCAAGGTTTGTCGAGCGTTTAAAGAAAAATCGATATCGCGGAGAATGTCGAGGGTGCCAGTGGCATCTGTGACAGATTTGTAGACATGAGAGACGGCAATCAGGCTGGAGGACATACGCAGTGGCATTGTGGAGACGACGTTACTTTAACTTGCTGGCCTTGGGCTTGCTGACGCAAGGTGTATTTGCGCCTTTGGCATTTGCAAAGGAACGTTCACTCTTGGTGGTTGGCGACTCCCTGAGTGCCGAATATGGCTTGCCACGGGGCAGCGGTTGGGTGGCTTTGCTGGCTCAGCAATTGGTCCAAGAAAAGTCAAGTTGGCGTGTGATCAACGCCAGCATCAGCGGTGACACCACCTCAGGCGGTCGCTCTCGGTTACCAGCGCTGCTCCAACAACACCAACCTGGCATTGTCATCATTGAACTTGGCGCCAATGATGCATTGCGCGGGTTTTCAATGAAGATGACCGAGGACAATTTGCAAGAGATGATCAAAGCATGTCAAGCAATGGGCGCCAAAGTGCTGTTGGTCGGTATGCAAGTTCCACCTAACTATGGAGCAGATTACGCTGCACAGTTTTCACAACTGTTTATCCGTTTGAGCAAGACCCATAAAACAGCCGTGGTTCCTTTCTTACTGAAAGGCATTGCGGATGCACCCAATGCCGCAGAGTGGTTTCAAGCGGACCGTATTCACCCTAACGCCGCCGCACACCCACGAATGCTTGCCAATGTGTGGCCAGTATTGAAGAAATTGCTCTGATGCCTGTTGAACTTGTGAGTGCACAAGAGGCCATGACTTTGATGGCGCAGCGTGAGCGCTTGAGTTGCATCATTGATGCTCGCAGCGAAGATGAGTTCAAGCTAGACCATTTGCCCTTGGCGCTGAATTGGCCTTCTCTGACCAATGAGGAACGCACCAAGGTGGGCACACTTTACAAACAAGTAGGCGCCTTCGAGGCCAACAAGCTTGGTGCATCCTTGGTGGCCGCCAATATCGCAAGGCATATTGAAAATCATGTCATGGGCTTACCAAAAACCTGGCGCCCATTGGTTTACTGCTGGCGAGGCGGCAAACGCAGTGGCTCTTTGGCCTTGGTGTTGGGACAAATAGGCTTCAAAGTCAATGTCATCGAAGGCGGCTACAAAGCCTTTCGTGCGGCCGTTGTTCAGCACACCAGTCAATTGGCTTTGAGCCTTCAATTTAAGGTCATCACTGGTCCCACTGGTTCAGGAAAAACCCGCCTCCTTCATGCCTTGGCCGCTGAAGGTGCGCAAGTTCTAGACCTTGAAGCGCTGGCAGTGCACCGCAGTTCAGTGTTAGGCCGCGTTCCAGGACAGGCTCAACCCAGTCAAAAACAATTTGATATGCGCATTTGGAACATGCTTCGTCAGTTTGATCCAAACAAAGTGGTCTATGTTGAAGCAGAAAGCAAAAAAGTGGGCAATGTCAGCGTTCCCGAAACGCTCATGGAGACCATGCGAGCAAGCGCATGTATCGACTTGTCATTGCCATTGCCAGCAAGAGTGGAACTGTTGATGGAGGACTATGCATTCTTTGTTCAACAACCTGGGCAGTTTTGCGAAAGGCTAACAACCCTGATCGAAGCACGAGGAAAAACCGTTATTGAAAAATGGCAGGAACTTGTTCGTGCTGGTCATATTCGCCAAGTGGTACAGGAATTGTTATTGCACCACTATGACCCCACCTATGCGCGGTCTGTTGAGCGCAATTTTCGCTGCTGGCCGGATGCCTTTAAGGTGGAGTTAAAAGACCATCATGAAGCATCGCTGCAAGCATTGGCCAAGCAGTTGATCGCGCAGACAGATTAGAGGCCGGCTTTGATGAGCGCCTGTGACATATCGTCAATCAAGTCCTCGACAGCCTCCAAGCCAACGGATAAACGCACAAAGCCGCCTTCTAACAAAGCTTCGTTAGACATCATGCGCAACTCACGCAAATGGTAGGGAACCACCAAGCTCATGGGGCCACCCCAGCTAAAACCCAATTTGAACAGCCGCAGTGCATCACAAAAGGTATCGAGTTGCGTTTGACTGATCGCTGGATTCAACCGCAAGCCCAGCAAAGCCGCCGCCAATCCTGCAGAATGAACGGGTCCTGGTGCGGGCAAATCGCCAGCACACAGACGACGCCAGTTCGCATGGCCAGGCGAACCCACCACAGCTGGGTGCAGCACCTGTGCAAATGCAGACTGCTGCAAGGACCAAGCAGCCAACGCCCTGGCCGTTGCATCTTGTTGCCGGTAACGTAATTCCATGCTTGGCAAAGAACGCAACACCAATTCAGCGTCATTCGCACCCACACCAAGGCCTAATCGCATATGGCTGAGTTTGAGCAACTTAGCCAAATGGTCATCGCATGTGGTGACGCTGCCCATCAACACATCACCACCACCACTGGGGAATTTGGTCAAGGCGTGAACGCTGATGTCTACGCCTAATGATTTTGCGCCAAGTGCAGGCGCAAGATCAAAGGGGGCAAACGCCAAACCTGCACCCCAAGTGTTGTCAAGCGCTGTTAGCACGCCCTTGCTACGCGCCAAACGAACCATTTCAAGCACATCGGGAAACTCTAGCGTTACCGACCCTGCCGCTTCTATCCAGACCAAACGGGTTTGAGACGTGATGCGCGAGGAGAGATCGGCAAGATCCATCGGGTTATAAAGTTGGTAGCTGATGCCCCATTGCTTTAACTCCCCATCGGCAAATGTTTTGTGAGGGCCATAGACGTTGTCAGGCAATAAAACTTCGTCCCCATGTTTAAGCAAAGCAATGTTGGCCAAAGAGATCGCAGCAAGACCACTTGGTACCAAGACGGCGTGTTGAGCGCCCTCTAGATGGCAAATACGCTCTTCTAAGGTAAACGTCGTGGGTGTCCCATGAAGGCCATAGGTGTAGCCCTTTTTATCAAGCCAAGTGCGCTCTCGCATGGCTTGAACATTGGGGAAAATAACCGTAGAAGCTTTATGAACCGCGATCTGCGGCGAAGCAAAATCTTTCGGTGCTTGGTAATCGTGGTGGATCAGCGAAGTGACTGGCTTCATGCCTTAGACCCGCCATTTCTCCAGCAATTTTTCTGGCCGCGTGGTGTCATAAGCCTCAAAAGGCTGGTGAATCCAAGGGTTGGTGGGCAAGTACTCCACTGAAAAATCAGGGGTAAAACTGGACACGCCCTTGGTCCAAATTACCGCACTGCGCAACTCTGTAATGGGCGAATAATTGTTGCGAAGCATATCGATGACAGCGTTCAAGGTATGGCCAGAATCGGCCAAATCATCGACCAACAACACACGACCAGCGATTTCACCTTTGGGAGTGGTGATGTAGCGCGCAATATCTAAATGACCCTGAACAGTTCCCCCCTCAGAGCGGTAGGAACTGGTGGACATGATGGCCAAGGGCTTGTCAAAAATACGTGAAAGTACGTCACCTGGGCGCATACCGCCTCGGGCCAAGCACAAAATCGTGTCGAACTCCCAGCCAGATTGGTGAATCTTGATGGCAAGTTTCTCAAGGAGGTTGTGGTACTCGTCATAAGACACATACAGATGCTTGCCGTCTTCAGTCAACATGGTTGCACTTTCTTGAGAACGATCAGTCGTGAAAAGGATGACGAACCATGATGGTGTGGTCACGGTCCGGGCTGGTGGAAATCAAATGAATAGGAACCCCTGTGACCTGCGCAATGCGCTCCAAATAGGCTCGTGCTTGAGGCGGGAGTTGGGTGTAATCGGTGATACCCACAGTACTGTCACTCCAACCGGGCATGGTTTCGTAAATGGGCTTGCATCTGGCGATGTCATCTGCACCCATAGGCAAAATATCAATGGTGGTGCCGTCTAATTCGTAAGCAATGCAGAGTTTGAGTTCAGTCAAGCCGTCCAACACATCCAACTTGGTGATACACAGACCGCTCAATCCATTGACTTGTGCACTGCGCTTGAGTAAGGCGGCATCAAACCAACCGCAACGCCTAAAGCGCCCTGTAGTGGTACCCTTTTCAGCACCCACGGTGCTCATATGCCAGCCTGGTGTTCCTTCCACATCCCAATCGAGTTCGGTAGGAAAAGGACCGCCGCCTACGCGGGTGCAATAGGCCTTGGTGATGCCCAGGATGTAATGCAAGAGGCCTGGCCCGACCCCAGAACCAGCGGCCGCATTGCCAGCGACGCAGTTGCTGGAGGTTACAAAAGGGTAAGTGCCGTGATCGACATCGAGCAAGGTGCCTTGTGCGCCTTCAAATAACAAATTAAAGCCAGCGTGGTGTGCATCATTGAGTTCACGCGAGACATCCGCCACCATAGGCAAAATTTGCTTGGCATGGTCCATGGCTTCATCAAAGACAGCTTGGAATTGAACCTTGCCTTGGCTTATGAAAGGCTTGAGAGCATCGGGGAAAACAAATTTGTCAGAACCCAAGAAGGTGGTCAGCACATGGTTGTGCAGGTCAAGGAGATCACGTAACTTGCTGGCGAAGCGCTCTGGGTGCTTAAGATCTTGAACACGCAAAGCACGGCGCGCAATCTTGTCTTCATAAGCGGGACCAATGCCCCGGCCTGTGGTACCAATTTTCTCGACCCCACCTTGTTCACGGGCGGCTTCTCGGGCTATGTCCAAAGCAGCATGAAACGGCAAAATAAGCGGACAGGCTTCGCTGATGCGCAAGCGAGATCGCACCTCTACACCCGCCTTTTCTAATCCTTGGATTTCTTCTAGCAATTTGCCGCATGAAAGCACCACGCCGTTGCCTATGTAGCACTTCACACCTGCTCGCATGATGCCGCTGGGGATCAGGTGTAAAGCGGTTTTCACACCGTTGATGACGAGCGTGTGGCCGGCATTGTGTCCGCCTTGGAAACGCACCACCCCTTGCGAAAACTCGGTCAACCAATCGACCAATTTGCCTTTACCCTCATCGCCCCACTGGGTGCCTACGACGACGACATGACGTCCGTGTTGTTTACTCATGGTGTATGGATTCAAGTTGAGGCTAAGGGCTGGAGTATCCATTGACCCTTGAGAAAAACAAGCTCTCGATCACAGTGAAATTCATCAACCTCGCTGTCATGACCAGGCAGCATACAGACCACCGTATGCCCTTGTTCGCGTAATTTGGCAATTGCTTGATGCAAACCTGCATCTTCTCCCCAAGGTGCACGAATGGCCGCTTGCGGGACTGGGCGTTGAATCAGAATGACCAAGGCTTTGATATCAAGGCTAAAGCCTGCGGCTGGACGCTTGCGCCCAAACAAGGCACCCACCTCGTCGTAACGACCACCACGCACCAAGGCATCGCTAACCTCGGGTACAAACACAGCAAAACGAGGACCACTGTAATAAGCGGCTCCTCGCAAATCTGCCAGGTCGATACTGACTTGATGGCTATGCACATGGTTTGCCAACCAACGCAGCTGCGACAGGGCAAACAAGACCTCTGGCCAGTCTTTGAATACCGTCTCGGCACGGTCAAGAACATCCAAGCCACCGTAAAGCTGTACCAAGGCCACCAAGGCTTCTCGTAATGCAGTGGGCAAAGAGGCACCTATGCTGCGCATGGCACTGATATCTTTGTTGGTCAAGGCTTTGGCGATCGCGTCATGCTGAGAAGCCGTCATGCCTTGGTCTCGCAGCAGGGCAGGAAGAATGCGTGAATCACTTAAATCGACATTAAAAGAGTCGACATCGCTGGCTTGCAAGCACCGCAGGGCCAGCTGCAAAATCTCCAGATCAGCTTCGAGGCCAGCGTGTCCATAAATTTCGGCGCCGAACTGTAAAGGCTCGCGGGTAGCGTAAGGACCGGGAGCACGGGTGTGCAGCGTAGGCCCACAGTAGCAAAGACGGGTAACCCCAGCGCGGTTGAGCAAGTGAGCGTCGATGCG
This sequence comes from Rickettsia typhi, assembly GCA_943325485.2. Lineage (GTDB taxonomy): Bacteria > Pseudomonadota > Gammaproteobacteria > Burkholderiales > Burkholderiaceae_C > Limnohabitans. The sequence goes on along the minus strand of CALPPP020000012.1, from coordinate 8,291 downwards.
TGCGACTTGTGGTGTGGTGTCTACCCTCAGGCCTAAAGTGCGCCCAGACAACTGGTCCACCATCTTGAAGGTTTGCAGATCAAGCGAGCTACCGGTGCCAGACAGAAGGGATTCAATGTGCTCCATCAAAGGGGGAATGACGAGCTCATAGCCAAATACCCGCGCAGTGTCTAAGCACAAGCGTCTGATCTCTTCGATGTGCCTGGCCTCAGAGGGCAAAACATCGGCAATATGATCTGGCAAGACCCAAGCAGTCATGAGGGGGATAGCTGTTAAAAAAAGGATTCTACTGGGACACTAGAGTAGCCACCAAAGCAGCAGCATGCCCGCCACAATGCAACTCAATCCAATAAATCTAACCTGCCCATCGTCCATTTGCATCAGGGCCAAAAATGCACGCTTCCAGGCCTGCGGTGAGGCGAAGGGAAACAAGCCCTCGATGATGAGCACCAAGGCCAAAGCAACCCACAGGGTGTGGCTGTCCATCGCAGCAGAACGGCTTATTTTTTAGCAGCGCCAGCGTTGGCAGCGCCGCTACCGCGCATGGCTTTGAAGAAATCGGTGCTAGGGTCTAAAACCATCACATCCGATTTTTTATTGAAGCTGGCTTTGTACGCTTCTATGCTTTGGTAGAACTGCGCAAACTGAGGGTCTTTGCCAAATGCATCGGCATACAAACGTGCGGCTTCAGCGTCTCCCTCGCCCTTGATTTTTTGGGCATCTCGGTAAGCATTGGCCAAAGTGACTTCACGTTGGCGATCGGCATCCGCACGGATTTTTTCGCCTTCAGCGCCACCGGTTGATCGCAATTCATTGGCCACACGTTTACGCTCGGCCTCCATTCGGCGATAAACCGACTCGGTGATGGTGTCTACATAATCGGCACGGGTGATGCGAACGTCAACCACATCAATACCCCATGGCTTTTCACCTTTGACAATCTCAAGTACTTCGCGCTTGACGTCCACCATCAAGGCTTCACGCTTGAGTGACAGCAAGTCTTTCACTGTTCGCTTATTGATTTCTTCTTGAAAAGCATTGCGCACCACACGGGTGAGTTGCTGCGCGCCGGCTTTTTCATCCAAACCCACGTTACGGATGTACTGCGAGGGGTCGGAAATGCGCCAACGCACATACCAGTCGATCACCATGCGTTGCTTCTCGGCTGTGAGCATGGGTTCAGAGTCCACGTTATCCAATGTCAACAAACGCTTGTCGATGAAATTGACGTTTTGGAAAGGGGGCGGCAATTTAAAATTCAGGCCCGGTTCGGTGATGACTTTTTTGATCTGACCCAATGAATACACCACACCAAATTGGCGCTGATCGACCACAAAAATCGTTGAGCTCAGCAGCAGCAACCCAAGCATGGCGGAAGAAATGTAAAGACCTAGTTTGTTCATGGCTGGCAATTCATCGCAAATCGCGGTCGCGTTGACGGCTGTCACGACCACGGCTATCGGAGGAGGAAGAAGGCAGGACGGGACTGGGAACCGATCCATTGCCCTCGAGGGTATTGCTAGGGTTTACAGCAGCGTTGGCCGCAGCAGTGGCAGGTGTGCCGCTGAGTTGCATGATTTTGTCCAGCGGCAGATACAACATATTGGAACCCTGCTTGGACTCCACCAACACCTTGGTTACGCTGCTGTAGATCTCTTGCATGGCATTGATGTACAAGCGATCGCGCGTGACTTGGGGCGCTTTTTGGTATTCCGAGTACAAGGACTTGAAGCGCTGCGCATCACCTTGGGCCTGCGCCACGATACGGGACTTGTAGGCGTCGGCCTCTTGCTTGAGGCGTGAAGCAGAGCCCACGGCACGAGGAATCACATCGTTGGCATAAGCCTCGGCTTCATTTTTTGCACGTTCGCGCTCTTGACCGGCTTTGAGCACATCGTCAAAAGCCGCCTGAACTTGCTCGGGAGGTCGCACACCGCCTTGTTGCAAGTTGATACCGACCACCTCGATACCCACGTTGTACTGGTCCAAAATGCCTTGCATGATTTTGCGCACACGCGGAGCGATTTGCTCACGGTCTTCAGACAATGCGGCATCCATGCGCATTTTGCCCACCACTTCACGCACCGCAGTTTCAGCTGCTTGCATGACAGCATCTGTAGGGTTTTTGCTTTCGAACAAATAAGCTCTTGCATCAGTCAACCGGTACTGAACCGCGAACTTGATTTCAACGATGTTTTCATCTTCGGTCAACATCGCTGACTCACGCAAACCAGTGGCCTTGATGATGGTGTCGCGCCCAACATCGAGCGAACGAATTTGGGTGACAAACACCACTTCGTGACGTTGAATAGGAAAAGGTGCGCGCCAATTGAAACCTGCACCTGCTGTGCTGTGGTAGCGCCCAAATTGGGTGATAACGGCTTGCTGACCCTCTTGGACAATGAAGAAACCTGTAGCCAACCAAATCAAGACCACGACACCTGCAACCAAGCCAAGCAAGCCTCGGGCTTGCTTGAAATCGGGGCTAAATCCACCACCGCCACCGCCGCCGGGTGGCTGGTTGCCACCTCCGCGGTTTTGTCCCAAAAATTTATTCAATTTGCGGTTGAGTTCTCGCCAAAGTTCATCCAAATCGGGCGGCCCATTAGACGCAGAGGGACGCGGGCGTTTGCCATCGTCAGCGGGGGGCGGCTGAGGGCCCTCTGGAGGCGGTGTTGAACCGTTGTTTTGCGGATTGGCGTCATCGCCTCTGCCCCAACGGCCATCGTTCAAATTGAACATACCCGCTAAGCGTCGTCGAATAGGCCAAAGCCAAGTTGAGAAATTCATGCGCAGTCAATCAAAAAAAGTGGCAAGCCGCCATTGTGCCTAAACCTGAAGTCATACTTTGGAATCAAACGTTTACCAGTGAAATGCTAAGGGATAAGGGGCGCTGGGTCGCTTGAAGTGCAGTCTCTAGAAGTCGTTGACGCAAAATTTCAAGATTAGACCCTGTTTGTGCGCTGACAAAAATTCGCGGCAGAGCCACTCCATCCATGATGAAAACATCTTGCAACATTCTAGGTTGTTGGTCGCTGGACAAGGCATCCACCTTGTTAAACACCAACAACTGGGCTACATCTGTGGCACCTATATCGTTTAAAACTGCTTGCACCTGAACGATTTGCTCTGGGTAATCAGGGTGCGAGCAGTCCACCACATGCAGCAACAGGTCGGCACTGGTGGCTTCTTGCAAAGTCGCAGCAAACGCGTCTACCAAACCATGGGGTAAATCACGGATAAACCCCACCGTATCTGATAAGGAAATTTGGCAACCATTTGCCCCGGCATCTGACAAATAGAGTTGACGCGTGGTGGTGTCCAAGGTGGCAAACAATTGATCAGCAGCATAGGCACGCGCCTTCACCAAAGCATTGAACAAGGAGGATTTGCCTGCATTGGTATAGCCGACCAAAGAAACATTAAAAACTTGGTTGCGCTCGCGCTGGCGTCGCTGGGTGTGGCGCTGTTTTTTCACCTTGTCTAGGCGCTCTTTGGTGCGCTTGATGGACTCGCCAATCATGCGCCTGTCCAACTCGATTTGGGTTTCTCCTGGGCCGCCGCGGTTACCAATACCACCGCGTTGACGCTCTAAATGGGACCAACGGCGAACCAAACGGGTGCTAAGGTATTGCAATCGCGCCAACTCCACCTGTAACTTTCCCTCGTGACTGCGGGCGCGCTGGGCAAAAATTTGCAAAATAAGCATGGTCCTGTCATTGACCGGCATGTCCAACAGGCGCTCCAAATTACGTTGTTGCGCAGGGCTTAAGGCCTGATCAAACAGTATTTCAGAGGCGCCATGGAGCAGGGCCATCTCTTTGATTTCCTGCGCTTTGCCCGAGCCCACAAACAAGGCCGCGTCCGGTGCACGCCGCTTGCAAGTCATACGCGCCACAGGCAACAAACCTGCTGTGCTGGCCAGTTGTGCCAGCTCATCTAAGTCTTCATCGAAATGAGGCAAGCCCAAATCTACGCCCACCAACAAGGTGTTTGCTTGAATATCTGGCGCAGGCTTAGACAAAGGGGAAGCGTTGACGGGCGTTATTGTGCAGACCCAGCGTCTTCACCTTCGGTTTGCGCAAAATTCACAGGGCGACCAGGCACGATGGTCGAAATGGCGTGTTTGTAAACCATTTGGGTGACAGTGTTTCTAAGGAGAACCACATATTGGTCAAAAGACTCAATCTGGCCCTGCAACTTGATGCCATTGACCAAATAGATGGACACAGGCACATGTTCCTTGCGCAGGATGTTGAGAAACGGGTCTTGTAAAAGTTGCCCTTTTGGGTTCACGATATTCTCCGTGTTGGTTGATTTACCAGAACATAACACAGTCAAACAGCTGCTTATGCTGTTAATTTCAAAAGCTTTGTTTTCTCTTGAGTCGCTTGAAGAACACATTCAAACGCCAAGACAATTTCACCAGCAGGTAGCCGCTCACAGCTGTTCCCACCGCAAACAAACCCATGCCCACAAGTGTGGGCCAGCCATACTGTCCCAGCCACTGAGCAGGCATGACGGACATCGAAACATCTGCCTGCACGTCTTCCCCAAGCACCCTTGAGCCGAGTTGGTAGGCCAGCCAAAGCCAAAAACCTATGGTCAAAGGGTTTGTCACCATGGTCATGAGCGCTGCAACTGGAATGTTGGCTCGCCATTTCACACAGTGAACGGCGGCAACCAAAAGCTGAGCAGCAGGGATGGCAAACCCCCAAAACAAACCCACAGCGACACCTCTTGCGACGGCCTCATGCTGCATACGCCACAACTGGGGGTCTGACAGCTTGTCAGCATAGGGCTTAAGGCGTGGGTGCTCAGCCCAAAATTCTTTGCTCGGCGCCCACCGTTGCAAAGTTTTTTTCCAGAACCCATCGGATTGCTTCATGTCTGCATATTGCCTGTTGAGACTTATGAAAAAAAGCAGGAATTAACGACTAAACAATCAGTTTTTACCGAAGTAAATGGTCAAAATATTCAGAAAAAAATGGTTTAATTTGTTCACCTAAACTTTTTTTAATTCACCTTATCTATGGAAACTATTGCACCCCTTTGGCTCTGGGCCACGTTTGTCGCTATCGTGGTGTTCTCATTGTTTATAGATTTTGTGGTTTTGAAAAAACAGGGCGCTCACGATATTGGCGTCAAGGAAGCGCTCAACTGGTCATTGATTTGGATCGCCTTGAGTTTTTTATTCAATGGCTTTTTTTGGTGGGCGGTCAAAGACACCACAGGATCGACAGAAATAGCCAACACCAAGTCCTTGGAATTTTTGGCCGGCTATTTGATTGAAAAATCCTTGGCGATAGACAATATTTTTGTCTTCCTCATGATCTTCACGTATTTCTCAGTTCCTTTGAAATTTCAAAAACGGGTGCTGATGATTGGCATCATTGGGGCCATTGTTTTGCGCACTGTGATGATTTTGGCTGGCGGCTGGTTGCTGGCTGAGTTTCATTGGGTTCTGTATGTGTTTGGCGCTTTTTTGATATTGACAGGCGTGAAGATGTGGCTGGCCGCTGGCAAAGAGCCCAACCTCAATGACAACCCGGCTTTGAAACTGCTACGTCAATTTTTACCTGTCAGCAAAGACTTTGACGGTGAGAAATTCATGACCGTTGAAAACGGCAAAAAAATCGCCACGCCTCTGTTCATGGTGATCTGCTTGATTGCACTCACCGACATCATCTTTGCAGTGGACTCGATCCCTGCCATCTTTGCCATCACCAGCGACCCCTTCATCGTGTTAACCAGCAATGTGTTGGCCATCTTGGGCTTACGCGCGATGTATTTTTTGCTGGCCGCAGTCGCAGATAAATTCCATTTGCTCAGCTACGGTCTGTCCATCATCTTGATCTTTATCGGGGTCAAAATGTGTTTGATTGACATCTACAAAATGCCTGTGACGGTCTCTCTAGGCGTGGTTGTTGCCATCTTGGCCATCACCATGGTCTGGAGCGTTCGCACAGCCAAACCGCAAGCCAAGCCCGAAGCAGAAGTTTAAGCAAGAGCGCACTAGGCTGATTCCAGTAAAAGCTGAACAAGTGGGTGCTGAACTTTCTTCTCCGTCCCTATGGCGAAGAAATGTTCAGTCACCCCTTCGCAAGCCCCTAAGCGCTGAACGCCGTATTGGGAAATCAAGTTTTCATGTCCCCACTCAGCTGCTGGGAACACGCCCATGCCACTGGCACCAAAGGTTTTCAGCAAAGCGCTGTCTTCGAACTCTCCCACGATGCGAGGCCGGATGCCCAGCTGTTCAAACCACATGTCCAACCTGTCTCGGCTGGCAGTGTGAACCGTCGGCAGCAATACAGGCAAAGTGGCCAGACATGCAGGGAACTCTGCAGTGACTTTTTGCAACAAAGCAGGCGAACCATACCAAGCGATGCTCGAGGAGCCAAGTGCATGGCTGTAGAGTTTGATGTTGGGATTGGGTGCTGCTGGCCGGTCTGAGATGACGATATCCAATTTGTGTATAGCCAAGTCTCCCAACAAATCGTTGAACTGTCCCTCAAGACAGAGCAAGCGCAAATGGGTTTCAGTCATCACCGGTTTGAGCAAACGATGCACGACCAGTTTGGACAGACCATCGCTGATCCCCACCCACAATCGCACGGAGGGTGAACTGACAGCGTCTCGAACCAGCAGGGGTAAATCTTCACCGAGTTGAAAAATAAGGTCGGCTTGTTTCATGGCGGCCAAACCGGCATCGGTCAACACCAAGCCGCGTCCAGCAGGTTTAAGCAATTCGCACCCTAATGATCGCTCGAGTTCACGCACTTGAGCGCTGACGGTTTGAACCGCCATATTCAGCTTGTCCGCCGCGCGGGAGATACCCCCCTCCTTGGCAACTACCCAGAAATAATAAAGATGCTTGTAGTTAAAGGGAGCGCTCATACTCAGTTTTTTAAGGAATATAAATAACAAATTATCTGCTTTTACATGATGGCGTCAAGCCCTATGGTTCAAGCCTTGTCATTCATAGGAGTCCTTCTCATGGGAAATCGTTTTGGCTATTCCACTACCGCTTCACAGCATCCGCAATCCTCGGTGTATGGCGAGGATCAAATATCCCTGATCCAAGATGATCAGGTCAAAAAGGTGCTGCGAAACACCTATGCCTTGTTGGCCATGACTTTGTTGTTCAGTGCAGCCATTGCCACCGCAGCTGTCAGCTTTCAATGGAAAGCACCTGGCCTGATCTTGACCTTGGTGGGTTTTTTCGGTTTGCTGTTCGCCATCCATAAGCTGCAAAACAGTGGATGGGCCTTGCCAGCTGTTTTTGCACTGACAGGTTTCATGGGCTACACCTTGGGCCCCTTGTTGACACACACGCTGGCGCTGCCTGGTGGCGCTCAAACCGTGTCCCTTGCGCTGGGAGCGACTGGGACAACCTTTATCGCGTTGTCTGCCTATGCATTGATCAGCAAGCGTGACCTGAGCTTCATGGGCGGCTTTTTGTTTTGCGGCATGGTCATCGCCTTGCTAGGGGGCATTGCTGCCATGGTTTTTGAGATCCCTGCCTTGGGCTTGGCTATTTCCGCCATGGTGGCTTTGTTGTCAGCAGGACTTATCTTGTTTGAGACAAGCCGTATCGTCAACGGCGGCGAAAGCAACTACGTGCTGGCCACCGTCAGTTTGTACGTCACGGTATTTAACCTGTTCAGCAGTCTTTTGACACTGTTTGGCATAGGTGGTTCAAATGACTGACAAACGTTCAACCACTTGCTGCACAGACACGCGATGAAGTGCCCCAACTGCAAAGACGCCATCTTGGTGATGTCACAGCGCCAAGGTGTCGAGATTGATTACTGCCCAGATTGCCGAGGCGTCTGGCTGGACCGCGGCGAGCTTGACAAAATTTTGGAAAAAGAGTCTGCCATGACCATGCCATCGCAAAGTCATCGGCAGTCACATCACAGCCATGGTCAACAAGCCTATCCACAAAGTTATCCGCAAGGCTACAAACGTAAGTCGTGGCTAGAAGATATCTTTGACTGACAGTCCCAGCCAGTTAATCCTTATCCACATAGGGATTGCTGGCTGTTTTCATTTCTATGCGTAAAGGCGTGCCTTCCAGCGCAAAGGCTTTGCGAAAGCGGCCTTCTAAAAACCGTTTATAGGCATCGGTGACATGTTCCAGCGAGTTGCCATGGATGACGATCACCGGTGGGTTCATGCCGCCTTGGTGGGCATAGCGATATTTGGGGCGGAACATGCCTGCACGTTTAGGCGACTGGAATTGCACAGCTTCCAAAAGCAATCGCGTCAAAATGGGGGTACTCATTTTG
>CALPPP020000011.1 GCA_943325485.2 Rickettsia typhi | reverse complement strand
GTTCTACCTCGACAATGAGGTCGGTATCGGCCAAGCGCAAGCGGTCGCCCACGGTGGGGCCAAACATTTCGGCGTAAGCGCGTTTTTCAATCTGGGCCATCACGCGGCTCCTTTCAATGCGCCTTGCACCTCGCCGCGAAAGCCATAGACCTCGCGCGTTCCGGCGTAGTCCACCAATTCCACGGTGCGTTCTTGGCCGGGCTCAAAGCGCACCGCGGTGCCCGAGGCGATGTTCAAGCGCATGCCGTGGGCAGCCGCGCGGTCAAACAGCAAACCCGTGTTGGTTTCGGCGAAGTGGTAATGCGAGCCCACTTGAATCGGGCGGTCGCCGCTGTTTTTCACCACCAAAGTGTGGGTGCGCCTGCCGGTGTTGAGTGGGTGGTGGCCAGGGTCGGTGAACAACTCACCAGGGATGAAGCGTTGACTCATTTGCGGCCAGCCCACCACACAGCGGCCACGACCACCAGCACCGCCAAAAAGCCCAGGGCATCGGTGGGGTGCCAGTGCGAACCCGCCAAACCATGGCCGTCATGGGCCTGGGCCCAGCTGCTCAAACTGACTGCGGACAATATGAAAAGTTTTTTCATGGGGAGTGCCTCCAAACTGTATATATGAGGTTTGTGGTGGATGGGGATCAAACAATCGGTTGGTGCACCGTCACCAGCTTGGTGCCGTCGGGGAAAGTGGCTTCGACTTGGATGTCGGGAATCATTTCAGCAATGCCCTCCATCACATCGGCACGGGTGAGCAGGGTGCGCCCTTCACTCATGAGTTGCGCCACGGTCTTGCCGTCACGCGCACCTTCCATGACGGCCGCGCTGATGAAGGCAACGGCCTCAGGGTAGTTGAGCTTCAAGCCGCGTGCCTTGCGGCGCTCGGCCAGCAAACCGGCTGTGAAGATCAAGAGCTTGTCTTTTTCGCGGGGCGTGAGTTCCATGTTGACCTGTCAGTGAAAGCGGAATGAATGCCTGCATTGTCATGCAAGTGTCGTGCCTTGAAGTATGTTGCTGTGCATCCAAACTTTGCATCTAAATGGTGCCCAAAGCAGGCAAGGCAAATCTATTTTGGTGCAATTCCCTCACTAAACTGGTGAAGAACAGTGAAAACCCGCGCCTTTTATGCCCCGACATGGTTGGCACAAGGCTTGCGATGTACTTCAAGCGTAGCCCACAAGGCGCGTTTCTTTTCAACCTCGAACGACTTGGAGTTACTCTCATGCTTAACCGTCGCAACCATCTCAAAACCTTGGCCGCTGCTGCTGCTTTGGTCAGCGGATCTCTGACACTTTCTATTGCACACGCTGCAGACACCATCAAAGTGGGCGTCTTGCACAGCCTCTCTGGCACCATGGCTATTTCTGAAACTGTGTTGAAAGACACTGTGTTGATGGCCATTGATGAAATCAATGCCAAGGGTGGCGTGCTGGGCAAAAAACTCGAACCCGTGGTGGTCGATCCCGCATCTAACTGGCCTTTGTTTGCTGAGAAAACCAAGCAGTTGCTGGGTCAAGACAAAGTGGCCGTTATCTTCGGTTGCTGGACTTCGGTGTCACGCAAATCCGTGTTGCCTGTGGTTGAAGAAATGAACGGCCTGTTGTTCTACCCCGTGCAGTACGAGGGTGAAGAGCTGTCCAAAAACGTGTTCTACACAGGCGCTGCGCCTAACCAACAAGCCATCCCAGCTGTCGACTATTTGATGAGCAAAGACGGTGGCTCTGCCAAGCGTTGGGTTTTGCTCGGTACCGACTATGTGTACCCCCGCACCACCAACAAAATTCTCCGCGCCTACCTGATCAGCAAAGGCGTGAAAGAGTCTGACATCGACGAAAAATACACACCGTTTGGACATTCGGATTACCAAACCATCGTGGCTGACATCAAGAAATTCTCAGCTGGCGGTAAAACTGCTGTGGTGTCTACCATCAACGGTGACTCCAATGTGCCTTTCTACAAAGAACTGGGCAATGCGGGTTTGAAAGCCAAAGACGTTCCTGTGGTGGCCTTCTCTGTCGGTGAAGAAGAGCTGCGTGGCGTTGACACCAAACCCTTGGTTGGTCACTTGGCAGCATGGAACTACTTCCAATCCATCAAGAACCCCACCAACGATGCCTTCATCAAAAAATGGGCAAGCTACGCCAAGGCCAAAGGCATTGCCGGTCACAAAGACAAGCCTTTGACCAACGATCCCATGGAAGCTACTTACATCGGCATCAATATGTGGAAACAAGCGGTTGAAAAAGCCAAGTCCACAGACGTCGATAAAGTGATCGCCGCCATGGCAGGTCAAACCTTCACAGCCCCAAGCGGTATCACTTCCAAGATGGACGAGAAAAACCACCACTTGCACAAATCCGTGTTCATTGGTGAGATCAAGGCCGACGGTCAATTCAATGTGGTCTGGAAAACACCCGGTCCTGTGAAAGCCAAGCCTTGGAGCCCCTTCATTCCTGGCAACGACGTCAAGCCTGACGAACCTGCCAAGAAGTAAACCTCCTTGAGTGAAGTCAGTGGCGCGGTGAGGCGCCACTGACCATTTAAATTCTTTTCTCACCATCCCCCTTTCCCGAGAGTTGTCGCATGTGGACCATCCGCATCAGGTTGAGCTTTGTCTTTTTATGCAGCTGTTTGAGTTTGTCTTTAGCTCAAGCACTGACCAACACCCAAGCTATCGGCATGGTGCAAGGTGAAACCGACAACCGTTTAGAAGTACTGAATCAAGCATTGCAAGAGGCGGATGCTGCCACTGCTGTTTTCTTGCAAGCACTGGCAGAAGACGCTGTCAAAGTCGCAGGAAAACAAGTGTTGGTCCTGCGCGATGGCAAGGCCTTTGATCCCGTGACTGCTGCTGAAATTCCAATGCCCTCCAATGCTGAAGATGTGATCAGTAACAACCGCATGCGTGGTGAAATTGACGCGGCCCTGGCTGCACTGAAGCTGCTCAATCCAGATGACAAAGTCCGCTTACAAGCTGCCATGGCGCTTGCCAAGGAACCCGACGCGGCTAAGTTGCCTTTGATCAACAAGGCTTTGCAAGCCGAAGCCAACGAGCAAGTGAAAAATGCATTGATGCTAGCCAAGGCTGCCATGGCCATCAGCGTGGCTGACCCCGTAGAGCGTTTACAAGCTGCACAAATATTGGGTGAAGCGAAAAGCCCTGAAGCGCAGTTGTTATTGAACCAACAACTGAGCGTAGAAACTGATCCCAAAGTCAAAGTCCAAATCAATACCTCACTCGCCACCATCAAAGCTGCGTTGGCCTGGGGAGAACGCTTGGGCGTGGTCTTCACCGGCATCAGCTTGGGCTCTATTTTGTTGTTGGTGGCGCTGGGTTTGGCCATCACCTATGGTTTGATGGGCGTCATCAACATGGCGCACGGTGAATTGATGATGGTGGGTGCTTATGCCACTTATGTGGTGCAAGTCATGTTTCGCCAATACTTGCCCAACGCATTTGACTGGTATTTATTGGCAGCGCTGCCCATGGCGTTTTTAACCGCTGCTGCTGTGGGCGCAGTGCTTGAACGCAGTGTGCTGCGGTTTTTGTATGGGCGTCCTTTGGAGACACTGCTTGCCACGTGGGGCATCAGCTTGATATTGATGCAGGCGGTTCGCTCCATATTTGGCGCACAAAACGTGGCGGTTGAAAACCCAAGCTGGATGAGTGGCGGCATACAAGTGCTGTCCAACCTAAGCCTTCCATGGAACCGCATACTGATCGTGTTGTTTGCCCTTGCTGTTTTGCTGGGCATGGCTTTGCTGATCAGCCAAACCCGTTTGGGTTTGTTTGTGCGAGGCGTCACGCAAAACCGCTCTATCGCATCTTGCATGGGCGTGAACACCGCGCGTATTGACACCTATGCGTTTGCGCTGGGTTCTGGTATTGCAGGTTTAGCAGGATGTGCCTTGAGCCAAATCGGCAACGTCGGTCCCGACCTGGGCCAAGGCTATATCGTGGACGCCTTCATGGTGGTTGTGTTGGGCGGTGTGGGGCAGTTGGCAGGCACGGTCTACGCTGCACTGGGCTTGGGTGTGCTCAATAAATTCTTAGAGGGTTGGACTGGCGCTGTACTTGCCAAGATTGCGGTCTTGGTGTTCATCATTGTCTTCATTCAAAAACGACCCCAAGGTTTGTTTGCGATGAAGGGCAGAAGTGCGGAGGCCTGAGATGAGCACCATCCAAATACCCTCCAAAGCTGCATTGCTCAGCCCTATGGGATGGCTTGCATTCTTGGGTTTTGTGCTGTTTTTGGGGGTGGTAACTCCCGTGCTGAATTTGTATGTTCCAGAAGGTCATCCATTGCATATGAGCGATTTTCTGGTGTCTTTGGTTGGCAAGATCATGTGCTTCGCCATCTGCGCCTTGGCCATGGATTTGATTTGGGGCTACACAGGTATTTTGTCCTTGGGTCATGGTTTGTTTTTTGCCTTGGGTGGCTATGCCATGGGCATGTACCTGATGCGTCAAATTGGCTTGGATGGCAATTACAAATCTGAGCTTCCCGACTTCATGGTGTTTTTAAATTGGAAGTCTTTGCCTTGGCATTGGTATTTCAGTGACAGCTTCATTGCGACGCTGCTGTTGGTGGTGTTAGCCCCTGGCCTGCTGGCCGCTGTCTTTGGCTACTTTGCATTTCGCTCGCGTATCAAGGGCGTGTATTTCTCCATCATCACCCAGGCCATGACGTTTGCGTTCATGTTGCTGTTTTTCCGCAATGAAACGGGTTTTGGTGGCAACAACGGTTTTACCGACTTCAAGCGCATTTTGGGCATGACCATTGCCACGCCGAATATGCGAATGCTGCTGTTTGTCATGACGGCAGCAGCGTTGCTTGGTTTCTTTTTGATGGCCCGTTGGTTGGTGTTGAGTAAATTTGGCCGCGTTTTGCAAGCCATCAGAGACGCCGAAAGCCGTGTGATGTTTTGCGGTTACTCACCCTTGCCCTACAAGCTCAGCATTTGGGTAATTTCTGCTGTCATGTGCGGTGTGGCGGGTGCTTTGTATGTGCCGCAGGTCGGCATCATCAACCCCAGCGAAATGAGTCCCGCTAACTCCATTGAGATCGCCGTGTGGGCGGCGGTGGGGGGCAGGGGCAGTTTGCTCGGACCTATCGTCGGCGCCTTCATGGTGAATGGTGCTAAAAGTTGGTTGACCATGGTGGCGCCCGAGTTTTGGTTGTATGTATTGGGTGCCTTGTTCATTGCCGTGACTTTGTTCATGCCGCAGGGTGTGGTGGGTTTATGGAACAAAGCGCGTTTGGCTTTGCAAGCCAAAGGAGCCTCGTCGTGACACCCGATTTATTTGATGAAGGCAGCAAGCGACTGCAAGCGCATCAGTTCAGACGGCTTCAACAGTCATCATCGGGCGACAGAGAGGCCAGCTATGGCCATGTGTTGCAAGCAGGTGAACTGGACCTGACCCACGGTCGCATTTTGTATCTGGAAGATGTGAACGTGAGCTTTGATGGCTTTAAGGCCATCAACAATTTGTCCTTGGACATTGCGCCTGGCGAGCTGCGCTGCATCATTGGCCCCAATGGCGCAGGCAAAACCACCATGATGGACATCATCACCGGCAAAACCCGACCCGACAGTGGACAGGTGTTTTTTGGCAGCACCATTGATTTGCTTCGCCACAACGAGCCCGAGATTGCGCAACTGGGTATTGGACGTAAATTCCAAAAACCTACCGTGTTTGAACATTTAAGTGTGTGGGAAAACTTAGAACTTGCGCTGGCAACTGCTAAAAATGTAACTGCTTCCATGGTGTTTCGTTTGAACGGGGTGCAACAAGACCGGCTGTGTGAAGTCTTGGAAACCATTCGCTTAACTGATGACGTAGGACGAATGGCAGGCTTGCTCAGCCATGGCCAAAAACAATGGCTAGAGATTGGCATGTTGCTGATGCAAGACCCCAAACTGCTTTTGCTCGATGAACCGGTGGCCGGCATGACAGACCAAGAAACCGAACGTACTGCAGAGCTGTTCTTGTCTTTGAAGGGGAAACACTCCTTGATGGTGGTCGAACACGATATGGGTTTTATTCAAAAAATTTCAGACATTGTGACCGTGCTTTGCGACGGCTCTGTATTGGCCCAAGGCAGCTTTGAACAAGTGCAAGCCGATGAACGTGTGATTGATGTGTATTTGGGACGCTAAGCCATGTTGAATGTACAAAACATCCATCAGTACTATGGCGGCTCGCATATTTTGCGCAATGTCAGTTTGCAGACCCATGCTGGACAGGTCACTGTTTTGCTCGGACGCAATGGCGTGGGAAAAACCACCTTGCTCAAAGCCCTGATGGGCTTGGTGCCTTTGCGTGAAGGCAGCATCTCCTTCAATGGCCAGTTGATCACCCAAGCAACCCCTTATGAAAGAGCAAGAGCTGGCATTGGTTACGTGCCTCAGGGACGCGAAATTTTCAACCGTTTAACCGTGGAAGACAATTTGCGCATGGGCTTGGCCACACAAAAAGCCGGCACACCCATACCCACGGAGTTGTTCGAGATGTTTCCCATCTTGGACCAAATGCGGCATCGCCGAGGTGGGGACCTGTCAGGAGGACAGCAACAGCAGTTGGCCATTGCCCGAGCGCTGGCGGGCAAGCCTCAACTCTTGGTGTTGGACGAGCCTACCGAGGGGATTCAGCCCAGCATCATCAAAGACATTGGCCGCGTCATCCAACAACTGGCCAAGCGAGGCGATATGGCAATTCTGTTGTGCGAGCAGTACTACGATTTTGCAGAGGAATTGGCCGACCACTACCTTGTCATGGAGCGTGGTGAAGTCATTGCCCAAGGGCCAGGTAGCGAGATGCAGTCAAAAGGGATTCGTCAGTTGGTCTCTATTTGAATTTTCACCCGCACAGGAACCACAGAAAAACTAGGGCAGTTGTACCGCTCTATATCTTCTGCATGGAGTGGGTAGGAATTGCAGTTGGAGAATCGACGCCAAGTTGAATCGTAAATGCCGCATTGGAATTTATCTTTACCTACAGGTTCTAGAAAGAAGCACTTTTTTTCTAGACAGCAATTGCCACACTGCACACAAGAGCCTTGTATCTGAACAGGAATATTTTTATTCCGTAAAAAAACATCTTCCAAAAAATGCAAAACAGGACCTTGGGATATTGCCTCCAAGTGGATTCGCATTTTTTTCACACTGCTGCTGTACTCAAGAATGAACTTCTTCTTCCAAAACAGCAGGAACATCAACAAGGGAGAGACAGGTATCAGTAATGAAATAAAAATAACAATAAGTTGGGATAAGCGCTTTGAAAATGTTTTCACTTAAGCCCCATGCAGTTGGCATAGAAAGTGGTTGTCGCTGGCCAGTCTGAAAAGATGCCGCGAATACCCACGTCTTTGTTCAAAACATGCAAAGCTTCAAGGATGTCACCTTCATGGTGTATCCCAGCCGAAACCGATTGGTAATACCACCCACCCTTGTCCAAGGCCATGACCCCCGATCTTTCAAGCGACCAGGTGATGATGTCTAGTCCAGCTTTTTTGGCATTTTTTGCATATGCAGAAGCGGCAAGTTTTCCATCTTCTAAAGTCAACAAAGCGAACAGCGGAGGCGCCACAATCTTGACACCTTTTCTTTTGTAGTCATTGAGCTTGTCTAGGGAGGGCAAGTCTTTGACCGTTTCTGCCGCATCGAGGAAAACCGCTTGCTTGGCAAACATTGGCTCGTTTCCAATCCAATACAAAATATCTTGCTCATTGAATGATTGGGGGAACACATGGCTGGGTTTGACGTCAGCTTGTTTGTATTCATCGATCATTTTTTGGGCGTATTGCTGCTGCGTGAAGCCCTCGAAAGGCATGGGCACAGAGGCTTCTTTCAACTCTGGCGTCATCTTTACCCCCAGCCGTTTGAAAAGCGTAATGCTTTCCTTGTGGCTCAACAGCGTGCCGCTGGTCGGGCCTGAATACAAATCTGTTCGCCAAGCGGGTGTGCCAGCCACAAACTCTTGTGCTGTGCGGGCCTTGGGGTTAAAGCCATCCATTTTTCCGCGCAGTGTTTTGAATTCGGCCAAAGTGATGTCACTGGACCTGCACTCCGCATTGGCGGGTGTGTTGGTGATGGGATCAAAGGGTATAAAGGGCTTGGTGCATTGCGAGGCCAAGGGGGTGAGCAAAATATTGGTCGTGGTGTGCAAATCATTTTGCGCATGTCTGCACACCAATTCTTTGTCCTTGGTGAAGGTGACATCGCACTCCATCACACCCGCACCCATGCGAGCTGCGGCTTCATAGGACTCCACGGTGTGCTCGGGAAACATCAAGGCCGCACCGCGGTGGCCAATGGAAAAATCCGATTTCTTAAAAGGTCCCTTGGTACAGCTTTGCAGTTTTCGCTTCAAGGGCGAATCCTGCATTTGAGACACCAAGAAAAATGGCCTGGGTCCCAGTTGAATATTTTGAATGGGACCCTGTTGTTCAGCCGTTGCGCCCAATGCGGTCAATAAAAAAACAGTCACTGAAAATTTTGCAAAGTGCTTGAACATGTGGATAGGCATTGATAAAGATTTCACATATTAAAAACGCCGCATGAAAATTTGATGACACCTTGTGTCATCTGCAAACATACTGGGTGAACAAGGCGCCTGGGCTTTGAGCGGTCACCACCACCGTAAAACCGCCACTTTCCGCTTGGGTGACAAGCACGCCGTAGTCAGGCAAGTTTTGTTGCTTGGCCAATGCTGTCACAGGCGAAACATTGTCATCAAGCGAACATATTTATGCGTCATGATGTTTCTATGGAAATGAACACTGTTATTTTGGGTCAGGGTATTGGACAGTTTAAACAACATCTTGCTGAACAGGGATTCATTTCACCTGTTTTAGGTGAGTTGGAGCCGCTGCGCAATGTGCCTGAATCTACCAACCGGCAAGAGGTTTTGGGTCTTGTTTTAGAAGGCGATTTGGCACTTAAGGCCAAAGGTGAAACCACCAACTATTTGATGGGGGAATTGTTCTTCATCGATAAGGTGACTCGCTTTGAATTACAGGCGGGACCGGCTGGGGTGAAGTACTTGTTTGCTTTTAAATAGTTTGTTTACATTGCCCATATACGGGGCAACACACAAGGCAGTGACCAAACATCCGAGCGCCAAAGCAACCAAATACGGCGCAGCAAGTCCATGGCTTGCTCGACTTGCGCGGACAAGACACGCACGACCACCAGTTTGGCATCTGGAGAGGTCACACCCGCTTGCATTTCAAGCGCATGTTGATCACACACGCTACGCGCCAAAGTGATGACGTGCTGCAACTTCTCGCCTGACATGGCGCTGCCTTGCGCAAACACCAAGGTACTTTGGCAGCTGTGACCATCCATCCCCAAGGGACTGTGCAACAAGCGGTGGTCGCTGGCTTGAATCAATCCCCGCTCAAGCCACAAGCCCTCAATTTCCAGATGCTGTTGATATTGCCCCGAGGTAAACGCTTGACCTGCATGGGGCAAGCCCAAGGCAGTGATGTCCCACGCCATGAGTTGACTGTCGGCCGCCATATGGAATTTGACTTGGTTATGCGCTTGGCAACCGCTGTAGGCCAAGGCTTCCAAGGGCAGCCATTCAAGCCGACTGCCTGCGGCTAAGGTGGCGTTGACATATTGGGATGCGGTTTGACCATCGGAATGGTAAAAACGTGTGGCCCCAGGGGTGGTGACCAAGGCATGTGCCTGAGGCTGCAAGTTCAGACCAATGTGCAGTTCGTCACCACCCACCAAACCGCTGGGCGGATGAACCAAGATGTTGTGACAAACCTTATCGCCCTCGGGATAGAGGCTCTTCAAAATGCGAAGAGGGCCATCGTGCAGGTGTCGTGCCACACAATGACCATCTTCAAGGCTGTAATCGATGCTGAGTTTGGCTTTCCAGCCCATGGCTTTATTCAAAAAGCTTGAATCCTACCGCGGCCACAAAACCCACCAAGGTTGAAAACCCCGCCATGTTCGGCGTGGATAAATGCGCGGCTTCGGGCAGCATGGCAGAGCCGATCATGGTCAGCATGGCACCTGCGGCAATCCCTTCCACCACAATCATGGCTGAGTGAGGAATGGACTCACCCACATAAGCCCCAAACGCAGCGCCCACTGCGCAGATCACGGTCAGTACGGTCCAAAGAAAGAGGATTTTGCTGGTGGAGAAGCCTTGTTGCTTCATGTTCACGCTAGCCGACAAGGCTTCAGGAAAGTTAGATAAAAACAAAGCACCTACCAAAGTCAAGGGCATGACATCCCAAAAACCCAAGGTGATGCCTGTGGCGGTTTTGGCTGCAACGATAGACAGCATGACCGTGCCGATGACAAAGCTCTCAGGAATCACGTCCAGCAAATTGCCCAACCAAATCGCCATGCCAGCGTTGTTGTGCTCTTCTTTCATATTGTTCAAGTCAGTGGCTGTGGGGACTTCGCTGCCACCGGTTCGGATGGCATCAATCGCCAAATTGGCCCAGGCTTGTTTGGCAACCGCTGCTTGGTCGATATGGCGCTTGTTTTCCAAAATACGTTGTGCAGCGAGTTCACGAACCGAAGCCGAAAACTCTGGGTGAGTACGCGCAAAGATGTCGTACTGCGATTTATGCAAGACCAATAACTCGGCTGGGCCATGCTCTGCCACAGCGGTGGTGCTGTGGGCTTGGTGCGACAAGAAAGACACCTCACCCAATAAATCACCGCGCTCTACTGTGTGGCTGCTGCCATCTGCATGGGTCAGGGTGAGGGTGCCAGAGCGCACGATGTACAGCTCGGTGGAAGGGTCGCCTATCGCAAACAAGGTTTCCTCTTGCACCAAGAATTTAGGGTGAAGCTGCTTGACCAAATCCTGCATCATCTCAGCTGACATGCTGCTGAAGAAAGAGGAGTTGCCAATGGATTGCATCAAGTCGGCTTGGCGCTTGGATTTGTTGCGGGCATGTTGGGCGATGACGTAAGCCCCTTTGCGTAAATAGCCGCCATGCGCACTGAGCAACTGGTCAAGCAGTATGAAGATCAAGCCACCCCCCACCATGGCCAGCAAGAGAGTGATGAAATGGTGAATTTCCTCAGCTCGGTCTGCGATGTCGGCGTGGGCCAAGGCTTCAACCGTGGGCGACACCAGTTCCAGCGCCAAAGCGGATATCAAAGCGCCAGCGCCAAAGCCGCACATGGCGCCAACGGTGGAGTTTGACATCGGCGTGGTGATGCCGACAATGGCGCCAAGCACCATAGATCCCGCCGCAATCGCACCCAAAATGGCTGCCCAAATGATCAAAGTGCTTCCCATGTCTTGCATCATCGTCTCCGGTTGCGGATAAATCGCGGTTGAATTACGGCGGTAAATCCTTTTCAGCACGAACTTGTGCTGCGATCGCTTCTACTTGCTCGTCTGACATGCCGTACTTGGCTTGCATGTTTTTGAGTTTGATGGCTTCTTCATCTGAGACCACACCATCGGCCAATACTTCGCGGATTTCCATTTCATACAGTGCTTCGCGCCGTGCCACTTGGGTGGTGTAGGCGGTAGACACCACACCCGTCAAGATAGCAGCCAAGGCAATGGCCAAAATCTGCGTAACGATGACCAGCACCACGCCAGGAAAGGTCACTGGATCCGCATTGCCCCAGCCTGAAATGATGGTCAACATAAACCAGTGCATGGCAGCGGGAATGGAGGGGAAGACCTCTGGTTGGTCATGACCTTCAATGATGTAAATCAAAGAGGAAAACAGCAGTCCACTTATAAATAACAAAAACAGTGCTGAGGAAAATGAATCCTTCTCTGATTTGATGGCTTCAAACATATCGTCCATGGCGCTGTTGTAGCGTGAGAGCTTGAAGATACGCAGCAAACGAAACATTCGCAACACACGCAAATCGGTGCCAGGCATCAGCAGTTGCAGGTAAAACGGCACGGTACTGAAAAAATCCACCAAGCCATAGAAGCTGAAGATGTATTCTTTGCGTCCCTTCCAAGGGCTGTCGCCTGGCTCGGTGTATTTTTCGCTGTAAGACCATACGCGCAATACATACTCGACAGAGAACACCCCCACACTGAAGAGGTCAAAAACATGGAAGTAGCTGCCCCAAGCTTCGTGAATATCAGGGACAGATTCCAAGATGATGGCCAAGACATTCAAAACCACCAGTAAAGCAATAAAGATTTCGCAAAATCGGCTGGCAGGGTCGGCCACATCGCCTTCCAAAATGTGGAAGATGCGGCGTTTGGCGCGGCGAAAGGCGGACAACTCCAGCGTGCTGTTCATGGTTTTTTCCCAGCTTGGGCCTGTTCCATCATGGTTTGCACTTCTTTATCGCTCAAGCGAAATTGCATTTGCAAGCGTTTGAGGGCGTCCTTCTCATCGTCGGTGACGACATCATCGGCCAGCACTTGCCGCAATTGCGCTTGGTAGGCGGATTTTTTGCGTGCAAGTTGATTGGCAAAAGCCGATGCCACGATACCGGTCAAGATGGCCGCCATACACACACCCAAGAAACCGGTGAGCAGGGCGATGGCTTCGCCCCCTTTGGTGACCGGGTCCACATTGCCAAAGCCAGAGGTGATGGTGACGATGGCCCAATAGATGGAGTGCGGAATGGTTCCAAAGTGTTCTGGCTGTGCATGGCCTTCGGCAAAGTGCATCAGCGAAGCAGACACGATGGTAGCGATGGTCAGCAAAAATGCGGCAGAGCCAAACGCACGTCGCTCAGAGTACACCGCAGAAAACAAGTCTTGCAGGGCGGAGTTGTATTTGGATAATTTCAAAATTCGCAGCAAACGCAAAACCCGCAAGATTCGCAAGTCAAGCAACGGGAAGAACACATGCAAGTAATAAGGCATGGTGGCAAAGAAGTCGACCAAGCCAAAGGCGCTGAACATGTATTCGCGCCGACCTTTCCATGCGCTGTCAGCGTATTTCGCACCCAATGACCAAACCCGCATCAGGTACTCGGCGGTGAAAAACATCACGCTCCAAAACTCAAGCTCGTGGAAAAAATCTTTGTACTGCGCATGTATCTCGGGTACCGAGTCCAAAATCACCGCGGTACAGTTGACCAACACCACAGCAGAAATCATCCATTCAGCGTAACGCGACAGCGCTTGCTTGGGAGAGCCTTCTAGGATCTCCATCAAAGTGGTTTTTTGTTGCTCGAACATGGCGCGATGCTAAAAAAGAGAAAAGGGGCGAGCAAGCTCCCCGCACATAACCGTCAAACTTAAGCGGTCGAAGGAGCTTGCTCTGAAAAAATCAACTGCGGCTGCGCAACTGCTGCCACACGGCCAATTCTTTGGCGGTGAGGCTGTCAGAAGCCTTGGCTTCTTGCTCAAATTTGGCGGCGTCTGTCAACAAAGCCAGCTGATTGATTTGAGATACCAACATTTTGAAATGTTCGATGGCATGCTCCGGTCGCTCAGCAATGATATGCAAGGGAAGTACGGACTTATGTTGCGAGCTGATGCGTTCATTGTGAACATGCTCTAGCAAGGCATTGAGCTCTTCGATGGTGATGTGCAGTCGTTTTGCTTCTGCACGCAAAATTTCGATTTCAGAATCGTCTAAGTGACCATCTTTCATCATGTTGCGCAAATTGCTTTTCATCAATTCACGCTCTTTGTGCAATTGATCGCCAAAGGCAGATGCCAGCAAAGCCGCTGGGATAGCAAAGATACCGATACCCAGCAAGGACATCACCACCGTCATGAAGCGCCCTATGGGGGTGATGGGTGAGATATCGCCGTAACCCACTGAAGCCAGTGTGATGATGGCCCAGTAAACCGAGTTGGGGATGTTGTCAAACTTCTCGGGCTGCGCTTCGTGTTCGAACACATAGCCCAAGCTGGCGGTCATGATCACCATCAAAATCATGATGAAGGCGGAGGCGCTGATGACGGGCCACTCGCGCGCGATGACGGTGGTCAAAATCTTGGTGGAGTCGTTGTAGCGGGTGAGTTTGAGCAAACGCGCCAAACGGAAGGTTCGCAAGAAACGCAAGTCCAGCACAGACCCCAGCAAGACTTCCAAGAAGAAAGGCAAGATCGCCAGCAAATCAATCAGGGTGGATGTGCTGCGGGCTTGATTGAACCTGCCTAAAAACCCGTGCTTGAACTTGGGTTCTTCCACGCAAGCGTAGATGCGCATCAAGTACTCGATGGTGAAAATGCCCACCGCCACCGTATCCAGAATGACGAACTCTAAGTTGATGAGGTAGCTGACACTTTGGACCGACTCCAAAACCACGGCCAGCACGGAAATAATGACCCAAATGCCGATGAAGGTGTCGAAGATGGTTTGTAATTTGCCGCCATAAGCGCTTTCAAACACCATGGCATGGATTTTTTGACGGAAAGTGCGGCCGCGGTTGAGTTCGGCAAACTCTTTGATGGCTGGAATGACAATGCGAAACAGCTTCAGGATTCGCAAGAGTCGCAAGAACCGCAGCGCCCTTAAATCGATAGGGATAAAGGCTTGCAAAAAGAATGGAGCGACAGCCAAAAAGTCGATGATGGCAAAAGGGCTAAAAACATAGGCTACACGTGGTGTGTTTTTCTTTTGGAATTCTTCATCCTCAGGCGCTAAGTAAAAGCGCAGCGCATATTCCAAAACGAAAACAGTGACTGAAAAAATATCAAAGTAATGAAAGAGTTGCTTGTAGGGGTCAAACAAGGCTGGCACGTGCTCTAGCACCAATGCAAACAGATTGACCACAATCAAAACGCCAATCCACTTGTCCAACACCGGCTGGAAGTTACCTGGGATGTTGGGGTTCAACGTCCAGTCGTACAACCATTTGCGAAAGGGTTGGTCTTTGGAGATGGGCGGGCCAGACTCTTCAAGACCTAACAGCGCTTTCGCGTCAAGGGCATCAATGTCTATGAGTTTTTGGGGTGCGCTTGGGGTGTTTGTGTCAGTTGTCATGGTGGGCCTCAGAATTCAAGGTCAGAAACTTTGACCAGGTAAGAACCTTTGTCACAGATACCAATACTCAATTGAAGTTTTTGGTCAATGCTGTCTTCAGCTGCCAGTTTGGAACTGATCGTGGGAACAGCCGAGCCCGCTGGGGTGGGTGTCACTTTCAGCAACACAATTTCACCGGTCAGGGTTTTGTCGGCAGGGTTGCATTGCTCAATGAACTCGGGCGTTTTTCCCTTGAAAGGGTTTGTCATGTTTTTGAAGTCATTGGCCAAAAGGTGCTCTAAACATGGACCCCAAGTACTGGTTTTGGCGTCCCCACCACCTGCACAGGCTTTGACGGGGTAGTCGGGATTGAAGCGTTCCGCACTGGCTTTACCCAGCCAAGCCACCAAGGCTTCGCCATTACGCTTGGTTTTCTCAGTTTGCTGGGCGTGCTCAAAGGCAATTTCACCCAAGTAAGCCACCAAAGCAATGGCACCCATAACGATCAGAATGAAAATCCAGTCGGAAAAAGTCGGACCGGTGCCGACCTTGGGCGAGGTTGAGGAACTGTTCATGGTGTATTCACTTTCTCAAGAAAAATAAGGGATAAATCCCTTTATCTGATGCCCGAGCATGATATTCGCAAAAAAAGCGAAATTACTAAATATCTAAAAAACTAGAAATTACCGTCATATTTGGTAATTTGACTAAATTTAATTTAAAAGTTTTAGGATGGATTGGAAGGCGTTGATGGCCAGTTGCATATCGTCCGCCGTGGTGCTTTCAAGCGGGTTATGGCTGATTCCTTGGTTTTCGCCCCGTACAAACAGCATGGCTTGCGGCATGATGCGGTGCAGTTGCATGGCATCGTGGCCCGCCCCGCTGGGCAGGTGGTGTAAGGGAATACCCAAAGAAGAAACTGCACG
>CALPPP020000010.1 GCA_943325485.2 Rickettsia typhi | reverse complement strand
TGCTCGACGAGCCGTCCATGGGACTGGCGCCGCAAATCGTTGAAGAAGTGTTCAACATCGTCAAAGATTTGAACCAAAAAGAGCATGTCACGTTTTTGCTCGCTGAGCAAAACACCCACATGGCTTTGCGTTATGCCGACTTTGGTTACATCATGGAGTCGGGTCGCATTGTGATGGATGGCGCTGCCAAAGACTTGGCCAACAACGAAGACGTGAAAGAGTTTTACTTGGGCATGGGTGGCGGCGAGCGCAAAAGCTTCAAGGATGTGAAAAGCTACAAACGTCGCAAGCGTTGGCTGGCTTAAGGTGTGATGCACATATGAGCAATTTTTACGACTCTCTGGAACAGCGTGACCCTGCTGTGCGTGAAGCGGCTCTGCTGCAGGCCTTGCCCGCACAAATTGCCCATGCACAAACCGCTGCAAGCGCATGGGCAACGATTTTGCAAGGCGTGAAGGCGAACGACATCAACAGCCGTGCTGCATTGGCAGGGTTGCCCGTCACGCGTAAATACGAATTGCTAGCGCGTCAGCAAGCCCAGCGTGCCAACGATGTGTTTGGCGGATTTTCTGCGCTGCGTTTCGGTAAGACCATGCCGCGTGTGTTTGCAAGTCCCGGTCCCATCTATGAACCTGAAGGTGTGGGCAAAGATTACTGGCGCATGGCACGTGCCCTGTATGCCGCTGGTTTTCGTGCGGGTGAATTGATTCACAACTGCTTCAGCTACCACTTCACGCCTGCGGGTTCTATGATGGAGAGTGGTGCCCACGCCTTGGGCTGCAGCGTGTTTCCTGGCGGCACAGGCCAAACTGAACAGCAATTGCAAGCCATGTTGGAGTTGCGTCCGAGTGGCTACAGCGGCACACCGAGTTTTTTAAAAATCCTTCTTGAAAAAGCTGCAGAGTCTCAAACACCTTTGCCTTTTTTGAGTAAAGCCTTGGTCAGTGGTGAAGCCTTTCCGCCGTCTTTGCGCGATTGGTTGGCAGAGCGCGGCATGACGGCTTACCAGTGCTATGCCACCGCTGACATTGGATTGATTGCCTATGAAACTTCGGCACGTGAAGGTTTGGTGCTCGACGAAGGTGTGATCGTTGAAATTGTTCGACCCGGCACCGGTGACCCCGTGGCAGAAGGTGAGGTGGGTGAGTTGGTGGTGACCACCCTCAACGCAGATTACCCGCTGATCCGTTTTGGTACTGGCGATTTAACAGCAGTGTTATCAGGGCAATGCCCCACAGGCCGCACCAACCAACGTATCAAAGGATGGATGGGCCGCGCCGACCAAACCACCAAGGTTCGCGGCATGTTTGTACACCCTGGCCAAGTCGATCAAGTGGTCAAACGTTTTCCAGAAGTGCTCAAAGCACGCTTGGTGGTCAGCGGCGAGATGGCCAATGACCAAATGCATTTGCATGTGGAAAGCTCGCGAGCGACGGACGCATTGCAAACTGCACTTGCGCAGGCGGTGCGCGACGTCACCAAGTTGCGCGCAGAGGTGGTCTTCGCCACCCCAGGCAGTTTGGCCAACGATGGCAAGGTGATCGAAGATGCGCGCACTTATCAATAGCTGTTTATGGTTGTTGTGCATGGGCTCGGCCTTGGCACAAACCTTTCCCATCAAAGACAAAGCCATTACCTTGGTGGTGCCCTTCACTGCAGGGGGTCCCACTGACCGCTTGGCGCGTGACATGGCCCAAGCCTTGAGCAAACCCTTGGGCGGCACTCCCGTGGTGGTAGAAAACGCTTTGGGTGCGGGCGGCGCAATTGCCACGCAAAAAGTGGCGCGTGCTGCACCCGATGGCCACACCTTGTTGATTCACCATATCGGCATGGCCACCATGCCGGCACTCATGCGAAAACCCGTCTTCGATGTACTCGCCGATTTTGACTATTTGGGCATGATCCATGAAGTACCTATGACCATCGTGGCGCGACCCACCTTGGAAGCCAATGATTACAAACAACTCAGTGCTTGGGTGTCTTCACAGAAGGACAAAGTCAACCTAGGCAATGCAGGCATTGGTTCAGCATCACATTTGTGTGGTTTGTTATGGCAATCCAGCATGCGTACCCAGATGACCACGATTAATTACAAAGGTGTGTCCATGGCAATGAACGATTTGCTGGGCGGGCAAATCGATGTCTTGTGTGACCAAACCACCAATACCTTGGCTTATATTGAAAGCCGCAAAATCAAAGCCTATGCGGTCACCAGCAACAAACGATTGCCCCAAGATGCTTTAAAGGACTTGCCCACTTTGCAAGAAGTTGGTTTAAAGGGTTTTCAAGTCAGCGTGTGGCACGCGGTCTATGCGCCAAAAGGTTTGCCACCCGAGACCAAGGCCAAGTTGTACAGCGCTTTGCGTTCTGTGCTTTCTGACGCGGCTTTTATTCAAAAACAAGAAGCCATGGGTGCGGTGATGATCATCGATAAACGCACCGACCCTGCTGAACACAAAAAATTTGTCGCTGCAGAAATTGCCAAGTGGAGCCCCATCATCAAAGCGGCAGGCGTTTACGCCGATTGAGATCAAAGCCTATTGCTTGAAGCGTTTGCGCGTCAGCCCGAGAGCAATCCACCAAGCCACGCTGGCATAAAGGGCCAGCACACTCAGATGCAGCCATGCTTGTTCAGGCCAAGTATCCATGAACAAGGGACGCACCAAAGCCACCGCATGGGTGAGTGGCAAACACCATGCAAGCCACCTCACCATTTCAGGCAAGGTGTCCAAGGGAAAAAATACGCCACTTAAAAACATCATCGGCGTTAAAAACAAAGTGAAGTAATAGGTAAAGAAGTCATAGCCTTTGGCCAAGGCATTGAAGATCAATGCCAAGCAACTGAAGGTGATCCCCACACCCAGCAACACCGGCCACGCCACCAACAACTTCCATGAGTGGCTGATACCCAAGGCCAGCATCACGATCAAAATTGCCGTCACAGTAAAGATGGCTTTGAATGCAGCCCACAGCATCTCGGCCAACAGCACATCGTCCAAGCGAACGGGTGCATTCATGATGCCGTCCCAAGTTTTTTGCACATGCATGCGAGAAAACGCCGAATACAGCGCTTCGAAGGTGGCAGCATTCATGGCGCTCATGCACACCGAGCCGCTGGCCAAAAACAAGATGTAAGGCACCTTCACATCGCCTTGCTGCACACCACCCACCAAGGAGCCCAAGCCATAACCAAACGCCACCAGCCACATCAAGGGCTCAGCGATATTGGCAATCAAACTGGGAATAAATAATTTGCGCCACACCAAAAAATTGCGCAAAAAAACAGGCCAAAAACGCAGGTGCATCATCCGTCCTCTCGAATTTGACGGCCTGTGAGCTTCAAGAACAGGTCTTCTAAATTGGCTGGGCGATGCAGGGTGCGAAGACCAGGCGTAGTGCCCAAGGCTTGCAACAAAGGTGTGGCGGTGTCGGTATAGAAAAACACCGTGTCACCTGACACCTCGACGCGCTTGGCATAGCTGCGAGCAGCACTGCTTGCAATGTGTTGCGGGTCTCCACCAAACACTTCGACCACATCAGGTTCCAAATGTTCTTGGATCAGGTCCCGTGGCTTGCCTTCGGCAATTTTTCGTCCATGGTCCAGCACCAGCAAGCGGTCACACAAGCGCTCGGCCTCATCCATGAAGTGCGTCGTCAGCAAAATGGATTTGCCTTGTTGCAAGAGTTGTTGCAAGCGCTCCCACATCAAATGCCTTGCTTGCGGGTCTAGGCCGGTGGTGGGTTCGTCCAGCAACAGCAGTTGCGGGTCATTGATCAAGGCGCGGGCAAGACTTAAACGTCGCTTCATGCCCCCCGACAATTCACCGGGCTTGGCATCTGCTTTGTGGGTGAGTGCGGCAAAAGACAAAAGCGAGGGGATACGTGCTTGAATGTCTGCGCTTGCCATGCCAAAGTAGCGGCCATAAACCATCAGGTTTTCACTGCAGGTGAAATCGGGGTCCAGCGAGTCGAATTGGCTCACCACCCCAAGACGCGCTTTGATGGCCAAGGCTTCTTCGGGCATGGGCAAGCCAAACACGCTGATGCTGCCGCTGTCGGCGGTGCTCAGACCCAAGCACATGCGAAAGGTGGTGGTTTTTCCTGCGCCATTGGGGCCAATCACGCCCAAGCATTCACCCGCTTGTAGTTCGAAAGACAGGTCATTGACCACGACGGTGTCGCCAAAGCGTTTGGTGAGATGGCTGCAAATGAGTTGGGCTTGGGTCATGAAAAGAGAGTGCACATACAGGTGAGCATTGTGCCTTGTATGCCCAGTGATATACTTTTACCCCTTGGCCCGGTAGCTCAGTCGGTAGAGCAGAGGATTGAAAATCCTTGTGTCGGTGGTTCGATTCCGCCCCAGGCCACCAAATAATAAAAACCACCTTCGGGTGGTTTTTTTATGCGGGTTCGACTCTGAATTATGATCGCTCACCCTTCATCAAGGAGCTTCTTCATGCCACGCTTGTCTCGCCTGTTGTTCGCCGCAATGTCACTGTGTTCTTTTGTCGCCATGGCCCAAACCACCGACAAACCTTTTCCTGTTGTTAAGCCAGACGATATTGCATGGAGAGATGCCGGCAAGGGCGTGAAGATCGCCGTCATTTCGGGTGACCCCTCCAAGCCAGGTCCGTATGTGCTCAGGGTGTACTTTCCCCCTGGCATCATGAGTGCGCCGCATTACCACCGTGAAGACCGCTACATCACTGTGCTTCAAGGCACATGGAAAGCGGGAACGGATGATTCATGGGACCCGCAAGCGACACAGCCTTTGTCCTCAGGCACCTATATGCAACACCCTGCCGGTGCTATTCATTACGACGGCGGTGGTACCGAGGGTGCGACTGTGCAAATCATGGGCATAGGACCCAGCAGCACCACTTTCTTGTTCCCCCAAGTGGGTGACTTCGGCGAACCGCGCAAACTTAATTGAACAAGTTTTTTTTATGCGCTACTGTGGCGCTGGCTTTTGTGCCGCTGAGCCAAGCGGCTTGGGTCAGTGTGGCCACCACACAGGATGCGCAGGTCTTTCATGACGATGCCTTGAGCAAAGAAGGCGATCGCGTCACCGTCTGGCGTTTGACCAACTTTGCCAAGCCTTTGACCAACTTGGAAGGTAAAGAAATTGTGTCTGAAAAATCACGCACCACAGTCGACTGCGTTACGCGCAAGATGGCCAATTCACAAGTGATGCGCTTTGCCGGCAAAGATGCCATGGGTGAAATGTTGAACAGCTACGAAACACCCTTGCGTTTCACGACCGTGGCTGCTGGCAGTGTGGATGCTGAGTTAGTGCGAAAACTTTGTGCGCCTTGATGGCTTCACCCCTTCGGGGTTCGCCATGACAACATGCGTCACTGCGAGCCCGAAGGGTGAAGCAGTCAAGCCATTTGCGCTGGCAGCCACAGCGCAATGATGGGGAAGGCAATCAATATCACCAAGCGCAGCAGATCAGTCAAGATAAAGGGAATCACGCCCTTGAAGATGGTGGTGAAACTCACATCAGGCACCACGCTTTTGATGACAAATACATTCATGCCCACCGGCGGGTGAATCAGCCCCAGCTCCACCGTCATCACGATGATGATGCCAAACCAAATCGGGTCAAAACCCAGCTGCACAATGACGGGGAAGATGATGGGCACGGTGAGGATGATCATGGCCATGGCGTCCATCAAGCAGCCCAAAATCAAATACATCACCATGATGAGGGCCAGCACCTCGTAGCGACCCAAGCCCATCTCGGTTAAGAAGCCGGTGAGCTTTTGCGGCACTTGGGTGATGGTGAGGAAATAACCAAAAATCAAAGCGCCTATCAGCACGGTGAACACCGCTGCAGCTGTGCGCGTGGCTGACAGCAAGGCCTCTAAGGTTTTTGCGCGGTCCAATTTGCCGCGCAACACGCCCAGCAAAAATGCGCCCGTTGCCCCTACGCCACCGGCTTCGGTCGGCGTGAAAAATCCCCCATACAAACCGCCGATCACAAATACGAACAACACCAAAGGTGCCCACACGTCTTTCAAGCCAGCTAAGCGCTCTGCCCATGTGGTGCTCTTGCCGCGGGGCAACCAGTCGGGGCGCACTTTGACGATGATGAAGATGGTGATCACATACATCAGCATGGCCAGCAAGCCAGGAATAATGCCCGCCATGAACAGCTTGCCAATGTCTTGCTGTGTAAGGATGGCGTAGACCGCCAACACGGTGGAGGGCGGCAGCATCGCACCCAAGGTGCCGCCGGCTGCAATCACGCCAGTGGAGAACGACTGGGGGTAGCCAAAGCGGCGCATCTCGGGATAAGCCACCGACGAAAACGTGGCAGCCGTTGCCACCGATGAACCACATATCGCTGCAAAGCCGCCACAGGCCAGAACGGTGGCCACGCCCAAACCACCGCGCAAATGGCCGATGAAAGCATTGGCCGCACGAAACAGTTCACGACTCACGCCCGACACCGACACAAACGCCCCCATCAACATGAACATGGGGATGACGCCAAAGGTGTAGTCGGTAACGGTGCGCATCGAGGTTTGGCCAATCAGCTTCAATGCGGGACCACTGCCCACGATATAGCTGTAGCCGCACACGCCCACCAAGCCCATGGCCATGCCGACCGGCACACGCAACAACATCAAAGTAAAAAGCGCCACAAAGCCAATCACGGCGACGGCGTCTGGGCTTAAGTTGCTTAAATCCATCTCAATGCCCCGCCTTGTTGTCAGCAGCGAATGCCTGCGGCTCGGCAATGAGTCGCCACGTGCGAATGCCAATCAGCAAAACGGCACACACATCGCCCATCCAAGCCACTGCAAAAAATGGCCAAGTGGGCAAGTTCAGGTCGTAGGTCAACACATGGTCGCGGTAGGTTGTCGCCACCTTGTCAAACAGCATGATGGTTTGCACCGTCACCACAAGCATCAACACCAAGGTGGCAAAGATATCGATGTAGCGCTTCCAGCGGGCATTCGCATGGGTCCACAGCAAGTCCACTGTGATGTGGTTGCCTCGGTAACTGGTGGCGGCTATCCCCCAAAAAATGAGAATACCCAAGAGCATCCGCCCAAAATCGAAGCTGTCGGGAATGGAGGTATCGAAGAACTTGCGCAAAAAGACAGCCAGAAAAATATTGGCGGCCACAATGCCCACGAACATTGCGGCTAGCCATTCGATGGTGTCAATGATGCGATCGAAACCGCTTTTACCTTTGGACGACATGCGATGTTTTTACAGGGCTGATTTGTACTTGGTCAAGCTTTGTTGCAAGGCTTTCATCACCGCTGCAGGATCGTCGCCACGTTTTTTCACCTCGTCAGCCCATTGTTTTTGCACAGGTTCCACTGCTGTTTTCCAAGCTTTCAACTGCTCAGGCGTCAGGGCGTAAACCTCGCGGTTGGCTTTGTCCGCCAATAACTTGGTACGTCCTGCAATTTCGAAATCGGCCCAAGCCGTGCCTACTTTTTCAGCCCACTCGCTGGTGCAGTGGCTGTCTACCGCTTGTTTTTGGGCGGGCGACAAACCGTTGTATTTGTCTAAGTTCATTACCCACACAAAAGGCGTGACGTACAAAGGCACATCCATGTGAAATTTCACCACCTTGTCGATGCCAAACAGCGTGAGCGACCCCCATGGGAAGGTCAGGGCATCTGCCACGCCGCGCTCGATGGCGTCACGTGCTTCGGGTGCCGAGGCTTGCACATTGGTGCCACCCAGCAAGGTGACCATTTGGCCCACGGTAGAAGTGGCGGGGCGTACTTTCAAACCCTTCATATCTGCAGGCAACACAACCTTTTTGCGTGAATGCAAAGCACCTGGGTCGTGGGCAAAGGCAAAGCAGTACTTCACCTCTTTCATTTCTTTGGCGGCATAAGCGCGGTACCACGCATCAATGGCTGCACTGCCGGCCTTGGCATTGCTGATCTCAAAAGGCAAGGAAGCCGCCGCAAAAATCGGAAAGCGTCCGGGTTGGTAGCCAGGGTTGACAAAGGCGAAGTCGGTCAAGCCGTCACGAGCCATGTCGTAATGGTCAAAGGCTTTGCCAAGTTGCTCCGAGGGAAACAAGGTGGGGTTGATGCTGCCACCTGAGGCTTTTTTCAAGCTGTCTGCCCAGGCCTGAACTGCGGGGTTCAAGGCGTGTTGTGCAGGCACCCAAGTGGAAATACGCACCTGTTGAACCTTGTCTTGCGCCATCACCATGTTGCACAGACTGCTCAAAGCCAAGGTGCATAAGACGGCAACAGAGATTGAAGAAAAAGAGGAGGGCTTGTTCATAAGAGGCCTGCAGTGGAAAACATGAAAACCAAGAGGATAACTGAGGCAAGCACCCTTGGACCCTAGGGCCTGCCCTTGGTGGAGAGACTGGCATTGCGCACAAAACGCAGCGGCTGCTCGGCCACGGGTCGGGCATCAACGCCCAAACCGCGCAACTGCTGGTCCAGTGCAGTGCCTGCTTCGTCTTGCAGTGCTGCTTCACGTGCTTGGGCCACGGCGTGGGTGCGCCAAGCGGCGTCGGTGTGCACCGGCGAGGCAGCCAAATGGGTGAGTATGTGTTGCAAATTGCTGCGGCCACGCTCGTTGGTACTGCCATAGCCTTTGATGAGCCGACCACACATGGCCACCTCATGGCCCAGTGACCCGTCTTGCTGCAAACCTGTGCAAACCGCTAGCAGCCATTGCTTGATGTCAGCTTGCTCTGCATGAAAGCGGCTGCCATAGGGGCGCAACCATTTGAAGCTGGACAGGGTGCGCAGCGCCAACATGCCCCCCACCGAGTGGGTGCCAATTTTCAAAGGCAAGGCCCACGGGTTTTGGCCACGCAAAGCACGTTGTTTGTCCCAGCGTTGCAAAGGCATGGCTAACCAAGAGGGCAGCAATGCAGCGAACTCAGGCACGCCAGGTTTGAAATGGTCATACAGGTGCAAGAACTCGTCTTCTTGCAACTTCACTTCACGTGCCACACGTTGCCAACGGCTGGCTCGGCTTT
The DNA here is from genome assembly GCA_943325485.2 of Rickettsia typhi. Classification (GTDB taxonomy): domain Bacteria; phylum Pseudomonadota; class Gammaproteobacteria; order Burkholderiales; family Burkholderiaceae_C; genus Limnohabitans. The sequence goes on along the minus strand of CALPPP020000010.1, from coordinate 6,843 downwards.
TCAAATCGGCCACACGAACAATGTCGTCAAACGCCATCCACAAAGCCAACCAGCGAGCGGTTTCTCGGCTGGCAGGGAAAGTCTGCGTGTGTTGCGCGTCAGCAAGGGCCTCAGCCTTTACCACAGTTTGAAGACGCTCTACATACAAGTCCGCATAAGCGGGGCTTTGGTAGTCGCACAAGCGGCTGTAGCCCAATGTGGCGAGTTCACGCACATCGACGGGCAAGGCTTGCAAAGCGGGGGGAACGCTGCTTGCGACAGGCGATGAGGCTTGAACATCGGGGTGATCGTCGTTCAACATCGCTTGCACGGTTTGGGCATTTTGCACACGCGAAAAACCTGCGGCAAAGCCTTTCAAACTTGCAGCACTGTGCGCACCGCTGTCTTTCAGCGTGGCTTCATAGTGTTCACGTGTAAACGGCAACAGACCGCTGCCGGCAATCACACCGAGCATGACCGCGCTGACCATGGTCCCGTTAGCTTGTGCCATGGCACCAAAGTCCCACACATGCGCTTCTTTCGAGAACTGCTGAACCACTGACTCTAAATGGGCGCTGTCTAAACGTCCATCGCCCATGGGCATGCGCTCCAAGGTGGTGAGAGCCCGCGCTGATGAACTGAACACCTGTGTGCGTTCAGGCGACACCATTCCAAGCGCAATTTGCCTTGTGGTTTCGAGCAACTCGGAAGACACCAAGGCGTCTAGTGCGCCAGGCACCGGGTTCAAGCTGAACACCGGTGTTTTGCCCTGCAACTGTGACAGCGGTGTGGGCAATACTTCGATGTAATAGGTGGTCGCCCCCGTGCGTTGCGCCACCCCTGGGATGGAGGTGCTTTGCGCGGGGTAGCCACTCAGGCGTGCGGTGTGCATCAACCATTCGCTGAGCAAGCCACCGCCTTCGCCACCCAAGGCGCAAATCAACAGGCTGATGGGCTGGCTCATGCGGTTTGCAAGGCGCGAACCAAGCTGCCTCGAACACCCGCCCACAAGCGCTCCAGCGGCTTGGGGTTTTGGATGATTTCAGCGCGGTAGAAACTGGGACACAAGGTGGCGGCATGGGCGTTTTCGCCGCACAAACCACAGCCCACACAGCCTTCGATCACGGTGGCCACGGGATCGACCTTCAAGGGATCGGGGTTGTCTTTCAATGTGAGCGTGGGGCAGCCCGATAAACGGATGCACGCATGGTCGCCGTTGCACACGTCTTCATCAACACCGTACTTCACCCGCACCACACGCTTGCCGCCTTTGAGCAATTTGCTGATCCAAGGCTTGATGCGACGTTGCCGCTCCAGCTGGCATTCGCCCTCGGCGATGATGACTTTCAAGCCATTGAAGTCCGAGGTGAAAGCTTCTTTTAACAAAGCCTGCACCTTGGCCACTTCGTAGGTGTGCACGGTTTTCATCCACTGCACACCCAAGCCTTGCAAGGTGGACTCGATGGTCATGTTGGTGTGCGACAAACTGGTTTGCTTGTCGCTGGCCGCTTGCTTCTCGGCCTCTAAGGGCGTGGAAATGATGTCTTGCGTGCCGGTCGCCGAGGTGTAGCCATTTTTGAAAATCAGCAGCACCGCATCGTCGCCATTGAAGAGCGCACTTTGCACGCCGGTGAGCAAGCCGTTATGCCAAAAACCGCCGTCGCCCATGATGGCCAAGGTGCGGCGTTGCATCATCGGCGACACACCGGCACGTGAGGCCAAGCTCATGCCATAGCCCAAGATCGAGTGGCCGGTGGAAAAGGGCTCGAAGGTGCCCAAAGCGTGACAGCCGATATCAGCCGCCACATGCACGTCGCCTATTTCTTGTTGCACCAATTTCAATGCAGAAAACACCGGACGCTCGGGGCAACCAATGCAAAACCCGGGAGGGCGTGCGGGCAGGGGTGTACCCAAGGCCTTGGCCACATCGGTGCGGCGTTGTTGCAGGGCTGCAAGCCAACTGGCTGCTTGGGCATGGGCAAGCGGTGCCAAATAGGTTTTCGCAAAGCTTGCCAAGCCCGTGGTGATGGCTTCGACGTTGTACTCACCGGCCCCTGGCAAAACATCTTTGCCGTGCAAAGGGGTGTTGATACCCGCACGGCGCAGTTGGGTAGCGATGTCTTGTTCGATGTACTCGGGCGTGCCTTCTTCCACCACCAGCACGCCGCGTTTGCCTTGGCAAAAATCGATCACTTGGGCTGGTACCAAGGGGTAGGTGACGTTCAACACCAAGATAGGAATATCGCTGTCGCCAAAGGCATTGGCCAAACCGAGTTGCTGCAAGCTGCGCATGAGGGCGTTGTACAAACCCCCTTGCACGATCAGGCCTATATCGGTGTGGGCCTTGCCAGCCATGTGTTCATTCAAGCCGTGGCGAACAATGTAGTCCCGTGCTGCTGGAATGCGTTCTTCCAATTTGCGCTTTTCATGCCGAAAGGTAACAGGCGGATGGGCCAAGCGCATGTAATCAAACTTGGCGGGTTCTGCCATCAGGTGTTGGGTAGACACCGCTGGTGCTCGGTTGGCCTTGGTCACGAAACTGCCGCGCACATGGCAAGCGCGTATGCGCAACTCCAAGATCGCTGGCATGTTCGAGGCTTCGGAAAGCGCAAAACCATGTTCGACCATGTCGACCATCTTGCTTAAATCAGGTCGCGGGTCCAACAAACACAGGGTGCTTTTCAGTGCGTATGCATGGGTGCGTTCTTGGATGACGGAGGCACCTTCGCCGTAGTCTTCGCCGACCACAATGAGCGCGCCACCCACCACGCCAGGCGAGGCAAGGTTGGAGAGCGCATCCGAGGCCACGTTGGTGCCCACAATCGATTTCCAAGTAACAGCACCACGTAGAGGGTAGTGGATGCTGGCGCCCAGCATGGCCGCAGCCGAGGCTTCGTTGGCGCACGCTTCCACATGCACACCGAGTTCTTGCATCAGCGGTTTGGCTTGCACCATCACATCCAGCAAATGCGAGACGGGGGCACCTTGGTAGCCGCCGACATAGGCCACGCCTGACTGCAGCAAGGCCTTGGTCACCGCCAATATGCCTTCACCGTGAAAGGTCTCACCCTCACCTAAGCGCAGGGATTTGATTTCCTCAACAAACGAAACTTCCAATCAAGGCTCCAGCGGTTGGCACAACACAGGGGCAAAACGTCTTGCCGGTGGCAGATCATAGTGAAGTGGGCTTGCATGGTAGATCTGTCCAATGACTTCTACTTTTGCGAACAACTCCCCACGTTTAACTTCTTTGGCCCATGGGGGCGGCTGCGGTTGCAAGATCGCGCCTGGGGTCTTGCGCGATATTTTGGGCGGCATGAAAGGCTTGCCCTTGCCGGCGCAACTGCTGGTGGGGATCGATACGGCCGACGACGCTGCGGTTTACCAACTTAACGACAACCAAGCGCTGATAGCCACCACCGACTTTTTCATGCCCATCGTCGACGACCCGTTTGACTTTGGCCGCATCGCTGCCACCAACGCCATCAGCGATGTGTATGCCATGGGCGGCACGCCGATCTTTGCTTTGGCCTTGGTGGGTATGCCCATCAATGTACTCAGCACCGAGGTGATTGGACAGATATTGCAAGGCGGCCAAAGCGTGTGTCAGTCAGCAGGCATCCCCATCGCAGGGGGTCACAGCATTGATTCGGTCGAGCCTATTTACGGTTTGGTGGTGTTGGGCTTGGCACACCCCAGTCGCATCAAGCGCAATGCCTCGGCAAAAGCAGGTGATGTTTTGGTTTTAGGCAAGCCCTTGGGTGTGGGCATTTTGTCGGCGGCGTTGAAGAAAGAGGCTTTGTCGCCGGAGGGCTATGCGCAAATGATTGCCATCACCACCCGCTTGAACACGCCGGGTCCTGATTTGGCGGCACTCGCTGGCGTTCATGCCTTGACCGATGTCACGGGGTTTGGGCTGGCGGGTCATGCGCTGGAGATGGCCCGTGGTGCAGGTTTGGATGTGCATATAGATTGGTCCACGGTGCCGCTGCTGGAGGGCGTGCAAGCCTTGGCGCAACAAGGTTTCATCACAGGGGCCTCTGGGCGCAATTGGGTGGGTTATGGCGCGGAAGTGGTGTTGCCAGAAGGTTTTTCATCGATGGACCAAGCCTTGCTGAGCGACCCGCAAACCAGCGGCGGATTGCTTGTAAGTTGTGCGCCCGATGCACTTGAAGCGGTGATGGCGGTGTTCAAGCAGCATGGGTTTGAGGATGCCGCGGTGGTGGGCAGTTTGGCGCAGAAAAAGGGCGATAAGCCCCTGTTACGGATGGTTTAGTTACGCCGCCAAGGCGGCTTATTGGCAAGGCGATCCTTGGCCTCTTGCGACCGCATGGCAGCATCCAAAGCACTTTGCGCCCACTGCGCGGCCTTTTCGCGGTCGTCCAACACAAAGTCAGGCGCACTCCAGTAAGACAACTTCACCGCTTTGCCACGCTGCATAAAGGTAAACGGCTGTGACGACTGCGCTTCAAACTGAGGGAGGTTATCGGCATCGGTTTTGAAGTACAAACGGTCTTGGGCGTACAGGCCAAACATCAAACCTTGGTGGTAGATGCCATGCGCCCCAAACATGCGCCGCGTGGTGATGGGGCCTAAATCCGCAAACACCTCATGCAAAAACTCGACGAAGTCGCTCATGGAGAACGCTCACAAGGCCAAGGTCTTCAGTCGGCGTAGCCGGGGTTAACACGGTCCAGCACCCGCAGCATGGCTTCAAAGTACAAGCGTTCTCGTTCTGACACGGGATGCCTGTCGGCGGGTGCACGTTGCAATACCTCGGCAATCACTTCCTCGCTCAGCACTTGCAAGGGTTGGCCGCTGCCCATGGCCAGCAACTGGGTGTGGCAGGCTTTTTCCAGTTTGTACAAGCGCCGGTAGGCCTGTGCCACGCTGTTGCCGACAGTCACCACGCCGTGGTTTTTCATGAACAGCACTTGCTTGTCTTGCAAGATGGCGGCCAAGCGCTCGCCCTCACTCAAGGTTTTGGCTAAACCGGTGTAGGTGTGGTCGTAGGCGATGCGGTTGTGAAAAAACGCCGCTGTTTGGCTGGCGGGCAGAAGGCGGTTGTCTTGCAACATATTGAGCGCAGTTGCCCAAGGCTGGTGGGTATGCAAGACCACTTTGGCGCCTGTGATGCGGTGCAGGGGTGCATGTATGCACTGGGCGGACAACTCGACCACACCAGAGCCTTCCAAAGTCTCGCCCGCTTCGTTGAAGACCATCATGTCGCTGGCGCGGGCCTCGGACCAATGCTTGCCAAAGGGCAGCACCAGGTAAGCGTCTTCGCGGCCAGGCACGGTCATGGTGAAGTGGTTGTCTATGCCCTCTTCAAAACCATCGAGAACAGCCAATCGCAAGGCAGCTGCCAAATGCACCTTGGCTTGCCACACTGCGTCGGTGGCTGAGTTGTGTAGGGTATGAACGCTCATGTGGCCATCTTAATCGGGGTCTGACCCCGATTATTTAATTGGGATCTGACCCCAATTTTTCGGCTTCGACGCGTTGCGCGAACTCTGCGCGCAGCGCTCGGAGTTTGGCTCGCGGGTCTTCTTTGGTGGTGGCGGTACTGAGCGCCATCTCGGTGATGAAGCGACTGGGCAGGGCACTCACCATCTCGCGCCCTTTTTTGCGCTTGCGGCTCCAACTCACCACCAAGCTGCGCTGGGCGCGGGTGATGCCCACGTACATCAGACGGCGTTCTTCCTGGATGCGGGTCAGGTTCAAAGCGTCTTGTTGCAGGCTGACACCATCTTCCTCTGGCTTGAAGGGCAGCAGGCCTTCGTTCACACCAGCCATCATCACATGCGGCCACTCCAAGCCTTTGGCGGCGTGCAGGGTGGACAGGGTGACCACGTCTTGGTCTTTTTCACGCTCTGAAAGCGTCGACAAAAGCGCGATGGTTTGTGCCACCTCTAAAAGGGTCTTGCTCTCACCCATGAGGCTCACGCCCGCCGCGTCATCGACCTCGCCGCCGCAGCGCTGGGCCATCCAATCGATGAAGTCCACCACATTGGCCCAACGCGCAGCAGCGAGTTTTTCGCTCTCTTCGCTGTCGTACAAATGCTTTTCATAGTCAATGTCTTTGAGCCACTCGGTCAACAAGGCCAGCGCTGCTTCAGCACCTTGGGTGTGGCGGGCGCGAAATTGCAAATCGTTGATCTCGTTGCCAAAGGCCAGCAAACTACCCACGGCTTTTTGCGGCAATGCTGCTCCTAGCGAGTGACTGAACACAGCCTCGAACAAGCTGATGCGGTACTGGTTGGCAAACTCGCCGAGTTTTTGCAAGGTGGTGTGGCCGATGCCGCGTTTGGGCGTGGTGACACAGCGCAAAAAAGCGGGATCGTCGTCGTTGTTCACCAGCAAGCGCAGCCATGCGCACAGGTCGCGAATTTCAGCGCGGTCAAAAAAGCTTTGACCACCCGACACCTTGTAGGGGATCGCCGCTTTGCGAAAGGCTTTCTCCAACATCCTCGACTGGTGGTTGGCGCGGTAGAGCACCGCAAAGTCCTTCCACGCACGGAACTGGCTCATGCCCTCGCCGGTGTCGTTGCCCCCACGCAAGCTTTGGATACGGTTCACCAATCTTTCAGCCTCGTGTTCTTCGTTGTCGGCGTCCATCACCCGCACCGGCTCTCCCTCGCCCAACTCAGAAAACAAGGTTTTGGGAAATAGCTTGGGGTTGGGGCCAATCACGTTATTGGCGGCTTGCAAAATAGCACCGGTGGAGCGGTAGTTTTGTTCCAGCTTCACCACTTTCAGGGCGGGAAAGTCCTGCGGCAAACGCTGCAAATTGTCCAAGGTTGCACCCCGCCAGCCATAGATGGATTGGTCATCATCGCCCACGGCGGTGAAGCGGGCCCGCTC
>CALPPP020000009.1 GCA_943325485.2 Rickettsia typhi | reverse complement strand
CCTGACTTCAAAAAAGAAGTACGTCGCCAGTTCGAGAAGAAGCAGAAAAAACGCAAAGCCGAGGAGATGGGCTGATGTTTGTACTCGACCATGATCGTGCAGGCGGCTATTGGGGTGCGGTGTATGTGTTCACCGCCATCAAGGGTTTGCAAGTCGTCATCGACGGACCTGTGGGTTGCGAAAACCTGCCCGTTACTTCGGTGCTGCATTACACCGATGCCCTGCCGCCGCATGAGTTGCCCATTGTGGTGACGGGTCTGGCCGAAGAACAGTTGGGCCGCGAAGGCACCGAAGGCGCGATGAAACGTGCCCACCAAGTGCTAGACCCTGACTTGCCAGCGGTGGTGGTCACCGGCTCTATCGCAGAAATGATTGGCGGCGGTGTCACACCTGAAGGTACCAACCTGATGCGCTTTTTACCGCGCACCATCGACGAAGACCAATGGCAATGCGCCAACCGCGCCATGTACTGGCTGTGGACCGAGTACGGCATGAAAAAAGTGCCCAAGCGTGTTCGCAAAGAGGGCGAAAAACCTCGGGTGAACATCATTGGGCCTTGCTACGGCACTTTCAACAGCCCCAGCGATTTGGCAGAAATCCGTCGCTTGGTGCAAGGCATTGGCGCCGATATCAACATGGTGTTCCCCTTGGGCAGCCATTTGGCCGAGGTGTCGCAGTTGGTAGAAGCCGACGTCAATATTTGCATGTACCGCGAGTTTGGCCGCATGTTGTGTGAGGCGCTGGATCGCCCTTACCTGCAAGCACCCATTGGCCTGCACAGCACCACCAAGTTTTTGCGCAAGCTAGGTGAATTGTTAGATCTGGACCCCGAGCCATTCATTCAGCGTGAACGCCACACCACCATCAAGCCCGTGTGGGATTTGTGGCGCTCGGTCACCCAAGATTTCTTTGCCACTGCCAGTTTTGCGGTGGTGGCTACCGACACCTATGCCCGAGGCATTCGCAAGTTTTTGGAAACCGAAATGGGCATGCCCTGCAAGTTTGCGGTGTCGCGCTTGCCCGGTCAAAAAACCGACAACGCCGAAGTGCGTGAGTTGGTCCACAAGCAAATGCCGCTCATTTTGTTTGGCAGCTACAACGAGCGCATGTACTTGGCCGAGGCGGGCAGCAGTGGCCCCATGAAAGCCTCTTTCATTCCGGCTTCTTTTCCTGGCGCCATCATTCGCCGCCATACCGGCACTCCGTTCATGGGCTACAGCGGTGCCACCTATTTGATCCAAGAGTGTTGTAACTGCTTGTTTGATGCCTTGTTTCACATCTTGCCGCTGGGCACAGACATGGACAAAGTCGACGCCACCTTGGCGCGTGGCATCACCGGCGCCCAAAACAACACGCCTTGGGACGACGCGGCGCAGAACAAATTGCATGCTTTGGTGGCTGGGCAACCTGTGCTGGTACAAATTTCTGCCGCCAAGAGACTGCGCGATTTGGCAGAAGGCAAGGCGCGTGACAAAGGCGAAGAGCTGGTCACGTTGGCCCATGTGCAGCAAGCCGGTGCCGAGCTGGGCTTGGGAGAGCCCGCATGAGTCAACACAAACTTCTTTCGTATGCAGCCGCTTACGAAATGACCCTGATGTCGTGGCGAGAGCTGCGGCTGCCTAGGTTGCGCAGGTTGGGCGCAGCGCTGGCCTTACGGCCAATTTGAAGAAGGAGCATCGCATGTCAAACCATCCGAATTCCATATCCGGCATGACTGACGAAGAGGCTCAGGAGTTCCACCATTACTGGATTCAGGGAACCGTTGGCTTCACAGCTGTTGCTGTGGTAGCTCACATCCTGGTCTGGGCATGGCGGCCCTGGTTCGTCTGAGGTAGGTTCTTTTCACCGAACGGAGTTAAACCATGTCAAACATCACTACCCATGTCACACAAAGGCCTAACGGCTGGGACGACAAGATTGCGTTTGTCCTGATCTTTGTGCCTTGTTTTGTCGTACTTCTTTCTTTTGCAGTTTTTGGCCAGCTGGTCGGACTGCGATGGAAGAGTTGGCTACCAGGTGCCGAGAACATGACCAATGTCATTGGGGGTGTGAAAGCATCGGTTTATACGTTCATGTCTCACATCATTTAGGAGATCTCACCATGTGGAGAATTTGGCGACTTTACGATCCATTGCGTGCAATGGTCGTTCAAGGCATTTTCCTGTTTGGCTTGGCAGCGATGATTCACCTCATTTTGCTAAGCACCAACAAATTCAACTGGTTGGACGGCGCAAAGAAACCCGCAGCAGCATCGGCACAGAATTCGCCCATGCCTGCCGCAGTTCCTGCAGCAAAGTCCTGAAATTTGGCAGTACCGCAGGTGCTGCCAAGTCCTCAAAGACTTGCAGCATCTGCAATTTGATTTTTCCTTTTCACCCATCACTTGCGGCAGGAGAGCTTCAACATGGCCATGCTCAGCTTTGAAAAAAAATACCGAGTGCGCGGCGGAACGCTGCTGGCAGGTGACTTGTTCGATTTTTGGATAGGTCCGTTTTATGTCGGTTTCTTCGGCGTCACGACCATCTTCTTCTCATTTCTTGGTACTGCCATGATTTTGTGGGGCGCTGCACTGGGCCCGACATGGAATCTGTGGCAAATCAGTATTGCCCCGCCAGACCTGTCTTATGGCTTGCGTTTTGCGCCTTTGCAGGAAGGGGGGTTATGGCAGGTCATCACCGTTTGCGCCATCGGTGCCTTCGGGTCGTGGGCTTTGCGGGAGGTTGAAATTTGCCGCAAATTGGGCATGGGCTTTCATGTGCCGTTTATGTTCGGCATTGCTATCTTGGCCTACGTTACCTTGAATGTTTTTCGCCCGATTCTGATGGGTGCTTGGGGTCATGGTTTCCCTTACGGTATTTACAGTCACCTCGATTGGGTGTCCAACGTGGGCTATCAATACCTGCATTTCCACTACAACCCGGCGCATATGCTGGCTGTGAGTTTCTTCTTTGCCACCACCTTTGCGTTGTCCTTGCATGGTGCTTTGATTTTGTCTGCCACCAACCCTGGCTATGGCCAAGTGGTCAAGACGCCTGAGCATGAAGACACTTTTTTCCGCGACACCATCGGTTACTCCATTGGTACTTTGGGTATTCATCGCTTGGGTGTGTTTCTTGCCTTGGCAGCGGTATTGTTCAGTGCGCTTTGCATTGTCATCAGCGGACCCTTCTGGAGTCGCGGTTGGCCTGAATGGTGGGGCTGGTGGTTGAACCTGCCGATTTGGTCTCAGTGGCCTTAATGGAAAACGAGGAGCACACACATGGCTGACTATCTCAATTTATTCACCACGGTGCAGGCCAAAGGCCCGGTTCACCTCGGCGAAGCCTTAGGCCCTGGCAACAGTCCACGCACCGGTCATCCCGCGGTCTACTGGATCTTGGGCAAGATCGGTAACGCCCAACTCGGCCCCATTTATTTGGGTGGTTTAGGTCTTGCCTCGCTGATCTGCGGCCTGATTGCTTTCAACATCATCGGCATGAACATGTTGGCCTCGGTCAATTACGATCCCGTGCAGTTTGTCCGCCAGTTGTTTTGGCTGGCCCTTGAACCGCCTCCTCCCGAGTACGGCTTATCGTGGCCCCCGCTGAACCAAGGTGGATGGTTTCTGATTTGTGGCATTTTTCTCAGCGCTTCGGTGTTGTTGTGGTGGGCTCGGATGTACCGCCGAGCCACACAGCTGGGCTTGGGCACGCATGTGGCTTGGGCGTTTGCTGCGGCTTTGTGGTTGATGTTTGTGTTGGGTTTTTTCCGCCCTATCCTGATGGGTTCATGGGGTGAGGCTGTGCCTTATGGCATCTTCCCCCACCTTGACTGGACAGCTGCTTTGTCAATTCGCTATGGCAATCTCTTCTACAACCCCTTCCATGCCTTGAGCATTGTGTTCTTGTATGGCTCGGTTCTGCTGTTTGCGATGCACGGTGCCACCATCTTGGCGGTGACCCGTTTTGGTGGTGAACGCGAGATCGAGCAAATTGTCGACCGCGGTACCGCGTCTGAGCGTGCTGCTTTGTTCTGGCGCTGGACCATGGGCTTTAACGCCACCATGGAGTCCATCCATCGCTGGGCTTGGTGGTTTGCGGTTTTGTGTCCCATCACTGGCGGTATCGGTATTTTGCTGACAGGCACCGTGGTGGACAACTGGTATTTGTGGGCCATCAAACATGGTGTGGCACCACCCTATCCCAATGTTTTCCCACCGGTCATCGATCCGGCCCTGAGTTTGGGAGTCAAACCATGAAGTCCATGTCCTTTTTACGACGCTTGGCGACCTACGCCACTGGTCTGTCTGCGATTTTGTTGCTCACCGCTTGTGAACGCCCCTTCCAAGACAGTGTGCAACACGGTTACCGTGGTACCGGCATGGTGCAGGTTTACAACCCTCGCTTGTTGGCCGTGAAAACCGAAGCCAACCAAGCACCGGTGGCTTTGCCAGCAGCCCCGGGGGAAGGCCCCAAAGCAGCGCAGGCCTATAAAAATGTCAAGGTCTTGGGCGACTTGAGCGTGGCACAGTTCAACCGTCTCATGGCCTCCATGACGTCATGGGTGTCGCCTAACGACGGTGGTTGTGTTTACTGTCACAACCCTGCCAACTTTGCTGACGACGAGAAGTACACCAAGGTGGTGGCGCGTCGCATGTTGCAGATGACGCAGTACATCAACAGCGAATGGAAACCCCACGTCGCGGAGACAGGCGTGACTTGCTACACCTGCCACCGAGGAAAACCTGTGCCCAGCGAAATTTGGTTCACGGCCAACCATCAGCCTTATGGGTCCAACTTCATGGGTGACAAAGCCGGACAAAACGAGCCAGCCAGGGTGGTGAATTTGTCTTCTTTGCCTAACGACCCGTTCACACCGTTTTTGCTTGGTGATCTCAATATTCGCGTGAATGGCCCCACGGCATTGCCCACAGGTAACCGCCAGTCCACCAAGCAAACCGAGTGGACGTATGGTCTGATGTCGCATATGTCTGAAGGTCTGGGCGTCAATTGCACCTACTGCCACAACTCACGATCCTTCCAGAGCTGGGAAAACAGTCCGCCACAACGGGCCACAGCGTGGCACGGCATACGCATGGCGCGGGACCTGAACAAGGGCTATATGCAGCCACTCACCGACACCTTCCCCGCGCACCGTAAAGGCGAGTTAGGCGACGTGGCCAAGGTGAACTGTGCAACTTGCCACCAAGGTGCTTACAAGCCACTTAACGGTGCAAAGATGCTCAAAGACTTCCCCGAGCTGTCAGCGCCCTCTGGCAAAGCCGCCCAAGTGGCTGGCAATTAGCACCGCGCCGCGGCAGTCAACCCCAGCGGCATGAGACACCCATGGTCAACCAAGATCCCGTGTCTCTTGCTGTCTCGGGGGTGGTTGTGGTTATTTTGGTGGATTATTTAAGGGCCCACCAAGGCTGGGGTTGGTTGCGCTTGGTTCAGGGCGCTTCAGCGTTCAAAGAGACGCCTGGATTGCTTTTCACCAAGGTCATGGGCAGTGGTCACCAAGGCGGTTTCAGCTTGCGCCCCAGCGCTTCACACCAAGGCTTGATTTGTGTCTTTGATCATGCCGATAACGCAGACACATTTTTAAACGGTCCGTGGCTTGCTGCTTACCAAGAACGTGCCAGGCAATGCCAAGCCAGTTTATTGGCCATCACTTCGTGCAAAGGCGCTTGGGACGGTCGTACTTTTGAAGTCACGCCTGACGACAAGCTAGGTCACTACGCTTTTGAGCCACGCAACCCTGCGATGGCCGCCATCACCCGAGCCAGCATTCGACCTGCCAAAGCGGTGGCATTTTGGCGCTATGCGCCCGCGGCTCAAGCGGATTTGAGTCATGCGCCAGGTTGCTCTGTGGCCATGGGTTTGGGTGAAGCGCCGCTGGTGCGGCAATGCACTTTCAGTGTGTGGCGGGACACCCAAGCCATGCTGGACTACGCCCACACGGGCGCCCACCAACAAGCCATTGCCGCTGCTTACAAAAACGATTTTTTCTCCGAATCGATGTTTGTGCGGATGCGCTTGTTACGCACCGTGGGTGAGTGGCTCATGCCGCAAGAGGTGGTGGCGCATGGCTGAACACAAAGTGGTCGTGGTTGGTGCTGGCATGGCAGGCTTGGTCAGCGCATTGCAACTGGCCCAGCAAGGTTTGTCGGTGACTGTCGTTGACAAGGCCGATCAGGTTGGCGGAAAAATGCGCCAACTCATGCCCAATGGGGTTGCTGTGGACAGTGGCCCCACGGTGTTCACCATGCGTTGGGTGTTTGACCAGATCATGGCCTCGGTAGGCACACGCTTAGAAAGAGAATTGACTGTCCAGCGTTTGGACGTGTTGGCTCGCCACTTTTGGGAGGACGGCTCGCAACTTGATTTGTACGCCGATCCTCAAAAATCGGTAGATGCAGTGGAGCGTTTTGCGGGTCCTGAGCAAGCCAAGCGTTTCGTGGAATTTTGCAAAACCACCCGTGCGGTCTACGATGCTTTGGAGGGGCCTTTCATCCGTTCACCGTCGCCCACCATGGCGCAGATGATGTCGGGACTGGGTCCGCGTGGTTTGGCCACTCTCGCTTCTGTGGGACCTATGCGCAGTCTCTGGGAAAGTTTAGGCAAGCATTTCACCGATCCCCGTCTGCGTCAACTCTTTGCCCGCTATGCCACTTATTGCGGTTCTTCCCCTTGGCAGGCACCTGCCACCTTGATGTTGATTGCCCAAGTTGAGATGGACGGCGTGTGGGCGGTGCAAGGGGGCATGCATGCTCTGGCGCAATGCTTGCAGCGTTTAGGTCAGGCAAGGGGGGTGCGTTTCATGCTGGGCCAAGAATGCGAGCGCATAGAGCTGTCGCAAGGTCGTGTCTCGGGTGTGCGCTTGCAAAGTGGCGACAGCTTACGAGCCGATAGCGTGGTGTTCAATGGCGATATTGCGGCCTTGCGCCAAGGCTTGCTCGGACCCGGCGTCAAAGCTGCCGTGGCAGGTAAAAAACAAGCTCGCTCTTTGTCAGCCATTACTTGGTCGATGCACACACCTAGCTCAGGCTTGGCCTTGGACAGACACAATGTGTTTTTCAGGTCTAACTACAACCAAGAATTTGAAGCTATTTTTCAGCAAGCGCGCTTGCCGTCGCAGCCCACGGTCTATGTGTGCGCCCAAGACCGTGGCACGGGCGAGCCAGTGAACGGGGCTGAACGATTGCTGTGTTTGGTCAATGCGCCAGCCAACGGCGACAAGCGCAGCTTTACGCCCCAAGAGTTGGCCGATTGCACCGCCAGCAGCCAAGACTTGTTGGCGCGTTGTGGCTTGTCATTACAGTTGGAGCCTTCGTCATCATGCATTCGCACCACACCTCAGGACTTCAACCAACTCTTTCCAGCCACGGGCGGGGCCTTGTATGGCCAAGCCACACATGGATGGATGGCAGCCTTCGCCCGCTCGAACGCGAAATCCCAGGTGCCAGGTCTGTACTTGGCGGGGGGCAGCGTGCACCCGGGGCCGGGGGTGCCGATGGCGGCCATGTCGGGCCAACTGGCGGCCGCGGCCCTGATGGCCAACCTCGGTTTGACCAAGTTGTCCAAAGCGGGGGCTACCTCTGGTGGTACCTTGACGCATTAAGCGACGATGGCCAACACGGTCTGACCATCATCGCCTTTGTGGGCAGTGTGTTCTCACCTTATTACGCATGGGCCAGGCGCGGAGGTACAGCAGACCCCAACCATTTTTGTGCGTTGAATGTGGCGCTGTATTCACGCCACGCCAAGCGCTGGACCATGACCGAGCGGGGTGGGCAGCACTGTCACCGCGATGCGCACCAGTTCACGATAGGACCCAGTCACCTGCGATGGGATGGACAGTCGCTGCTGATCGATATCAACGAGGTGGGTGTGCCTTTTCCTCACCGTGTCCAAGGGCAGGTGAGGGTGCATCCCCAAGGTTTGTTCAACTTCAGCACCGCCATTGACTCTCAAGGCTTGCATCGATGGGGACCGATTGCACCCAGTGCGCGGGTGGAAGTGACCCTGTCCAGCCCCGGCCAAAGTTGGTCGGGCAATGGGTATTTGGATTCCAACGAAGGCGATGAACCCATTGACAAATCATGCCGAGAGTGGGACTGGTCGCGCAGCCCTATGCAGGACGGCAGCACGGCGGTGATGTATGACATCCAAGGAAGGACTGCGCAGGGGGATAAGTTACTGGCAATGCGCTTCACACCCCAAGGCGAGGTCTTGCCATTCCTTGCGCCTGAGCGGCAAACCTTGCCCTCCACCCTGTGGCGACTGGGCAGACGTATGCGCAGTGACGGCGGTGTGCGGGTGGCCGAGCAATTGGAGGACACACCGTTTTACCAACGGGCTTTGCTGCACAGCCATTTACTGGGGGAACAAGTGCAAAGCTTCCATGAAAGCATCACCATGTCGCGCTTGGTGTCGCCCGTGGTGCAAGCCATGTTGCCGTTTCGCATGCCCAGAAGGGCTTGAGCTAACGCCCTTTGAACACCGGCTTTCTGCGCTCAGCAAACGCCTTCACACCCTCAGCAAAATCTTCTGTTCGGCTGCTGGACAGTTCTCTTTCACGCAACACGTCTTCGTCGTAATGACCAGCGGCTATGTCGTTGAGCGAGCGCTTCATGGCTTGTGCAGCCAAGGGTGCCAAGGCCAGCACATCGTTGACGAGTGATTGAAGTTGCACTGAAAAATCTGCGGCAGAGGCAAAGCTTTCAAACAAACCCAAGGCTTGCAAATCCTTCGACGAAAAAACCCTTGCCGTGAGAAAAGCCCGCTTGGCCGCGGCAATGCCGAAATGGCTGACATAGCGTTGCAAACCGCTGGGGTAGTAGTGCAAACCCAAAGCGGCAGCAGGCATGCGCCACTCGATACCCTCTAGCGCTATGCGCAAATCGCAAGCCAGCACCAAGTCGGTAGCACCACCATAGATGCTGCCATTCAGCGCACAGACAGTGATGGGGCGAAGTTGGTTCAAAGCCTCGGGTACTCTTTCAAATGCGGTGGAGCCGTGATCGGCATCGCTGAAACCACCGATGTCATAGCCCGCGCAAAACACCGGCTTGGGGTGTCCGTGGGTATTGGCGGTCAGCACCGCCACCTTGACGCTCATGTCTTGGTTGATCTGACCAAAATATTGCAACAGCAAGCCCAGATCAGCGTTTTCCAAACGGTTGCGTTGCGCGGGGCGGTTCAGGGTGATGGTGGCGACACCATCAGCGATGTGCAGAAGCGGTGGGCTGCTTGGGTTAGCGAGAGTGCTCAATGCACCACCACCGGCACTTGCGTGGCAGGCGGCGTGTTGCGGCTGCGGTGGCAGCGCACCAAACCGTCAATCATCACCATGCCAATGCCAGGGATGTCGCCCAGTTGCACGCTCTCCAGCAGCGTACGCCCAGCGGTTTCTTGGGCGCGGTCCATGAATACAAAGTCGGCCGCGCGACCCACTTCAATCAAGCCGCAATTCAAGTTACGGATACGCGCCGTGTTGCCGGTTGCAAAGCAAAACACCAGCTCGGCAGGGATGTTGGCCAGGCTGGAGAGCAAGGCAACCATGCGCAACATACCCAAGGGCTGCACGCCCGAGCCTGCGGGCCCGTCGGTACCCAAAATCACACGGTGCGGGCATTTGAGTTCCAGCGCTGCTTTGGCTGCAGCGATGGCCACACGTTCGTTGCCGTTGTGCACGATTTCAATCGCACGGCTGGATTTTTCGCACAACTCACAGACATGCGCTTCTGACAAGGAGGTGTGTCCACCGTTAATATGGCCAATCACGTCGGCGTCGGCTTCAAGCACCACGTCTTTGTCAATCAAGCCCGAGCCGGGGATAGAGGGGCCGCCTGTATGGATGGTGCTTTGGATGCCGTGTTTGCGTGCCCACGCCACCATCTCTTTGGCTTCATAACCTGCTTTGACCGAACCCAAGCCCACTTCGCCCAACAGTGTCACGCCCGCTGAAGCCAGTTCAGCGAAGTCATGCTCGGTCATGCCTTTTTCGATGATGGGTGCACCGGCAATCACTTTCACGCCACCAGGGCGAAAGTTGCTGAAGGCGCGTTGGGCCGTGATGGCCAAGGCTTTCAAACCCACGATGTCTTTGGGGCGACCGGGCAGGTGCACCTCACCGGCCGAGACCATGGTGGTCACGCCGCCGTTCATGGTGGAGTCAATCCAACCGATCTGGTTTTGCCGTGGCGTCCAGTCGCCAAACACCGGATGGACATGGCTGTCGATCAAGCCAGGCGCCACGCAAGTTTGCTGCACATCGATGGTGGTTTTAGCGCCTTCGGTGTCCACATCTTTGAAACGCCCCACAGCGGTGATGATGCCATCCATCACCACGATGGTGTCGGCCTGCAAAATGGGTTGGTCGATGTCGCCCGAGAGCAGCAAACCGATGTTCTTGATGACAACTTTGCCTGAGGCTTCTTCTGCGGTGGCGGTGGCCATGGACGTCTCCTGAATGCTTGCGTTGGAAAATGATTCTGTCACGCGTCCGCGCATAATAGGGCATGGCTTCACCCAGCAACACCCATACCGACGGACTGCCCAGCACGGACGCAGGCCAGCCTTTGGGTTTGCAAAGGGTTGAACCGCGACATGGACCGGTGCGTGAGGGCAAGGTGGAGTGCAACGCTTGTCCGGTGCTGTGCCATATTTCTGAAGGGCGAGTCGGTGCGTGTGACCGCTATGCCAACCACGATGGCTTGCTGGTGCGCTTGGACCCCGTGGTGTTTTTGAGTCAACAAGTACAAAGTACTGAACCGCTGTCCTTGCAAGCGCGGCCAGACGCTGAAACTTCCCCCCAAACCTTAGCCGCCATGGACAGCGCAGAGCGTGGCGTGTTTGTCACCGGTATTGGCGCATCCACCACTTACCCTGATTACAAACCTGCACCCTTCATCGTCGCCGCCAAGTCCAAGGGTGTGGACATGGTGACGGTGGTCACCGAGGGCATCTTCAGCTATTGCAGCTTGAAGGTGAAGATAGACACCGACAGGTATTTGGGCGATGAGCGTGCCGCAGTGCTGTACCAAGGCGAAGAGGTCGGTCATGTCACCACTGCAGAGTACGGTTCGCAAATGCTCAGCTTGGGCGGTGTGCATCACCTCACAGGCGGCGGCAAAAAGCAAGGTCGCATGGCGCTGGAGTTGATGCATCGCTTAGGCAACCAACAAGCGGCCGAGGTGCAAGTGGAGAACGGTGCCAAGGTGGTGCTGCAAGCGGGTCGTGCTCCTGTGGTGGACGGTGTGACTGAGCAACGCATGCGGGTCGGTTGCGGCTCCGCGGCGGTGGGCATGTTTGCGCGTCAGTGGTTAGGCCTGTGCGACGAGGTGGTGGTGGTGGATGACCACATCACCGGTGTGTTGACCGAGCACCAAGCGGGACGCTGTTTGCACATGAAGCCCAGCGGCATCAGCATCAAGGGCCGCAAGTCCACCCCAGGGCGCTATTTTCAAGTGGCCGCTGCGGGTACCGGTTGGGGGGGTACCAATATCAGCGACCCGCTGTCTATTTTGGACGCATGGAACCCCGAGGAAGCATGGCCGGGTTTGCGCTTGCTGATGACCTCCACCACCGGTGAACACGCAGCTTGGTTTGTGTTGGATGAACATCTGCAACCTCAAGCTGCAGCCATGCCCGCTGAGGTGCAACAGGTGGTTGACCGCATTGGCGAGAACTGCGAACCCTCGATGGTGTCGGTGCTGTTTTTGGGTGGCGCGGGTGGCAGCTTGCGCTCGGGCGTCACCGACAATCCTATTCAACTCACCCGTGCTGTAAAAAAAGCCTTGGTGAACGTTACCTGTGGCGGTGCACCTGCCTATGTATGGCCAGGTGGTGGCATCACCTTGATGGTCGATGTGTTGCGCATGCCAGCCAACAGCTTTGGTACCGTGCCCACACCTGCCATCGTGGCACCTATCGAGTTCACCATGAAGCTGTCGGACTACCAAGCCTTGGGTGGGCATATGGGTTTTGTGCGAACCTTGGACGACAGCTTGCTCAAAGGTGCTTGGCACAACGACGGCGCACCAACACAGCTGAAATGGGAAACGCCACCAACGGGCGTCAATCCTTGGCCTTTGGACAACCCGCCGATGTTGGGCTGAGTGGCGATGCAGGCCACACGTCGCCCTTTGTCTGATGGTCGCTGGCATTTCCAGCACGGACCGATTGACATCGTTTTGCAGCTTGTTGGTGATGCATCTGCTTGCCACGACGCTTTGCAGCGTACATGGCAACGTTTTGAAAGCGTGTTGCCTGAGTTGGTGAGCGAACTGCCCTTGTTGCGACAGCCCATCGCCAACTTACAAAAACACAGTTTCCAAGGAGAGGTGGCACGCAGCATGTGGCAAGTCACGCATGACATGGCGTGGGCAGCCGCAGACGGTTTTGTCACCCCCATGGCTGCGGTGGCGGGCGCGGTGGCGCAAGCTTTGTTGCCATGTTTGAGCCAAGACGGGGTGGACAAAGCCTATGTGAACAATGGTGGCGATATTGCTTTGTATGTGCAAGAAGGACAAAGCTGGCGCATAGGCATGGTGAGTGATTTGCAACAAGCTTTGCGTTCAGATGTGAACTCAGAGTTGATCAGCGATGGCAGCTTTGTTATTCACCATGACATGCCTGTGCGGGGTGTGGCCACCAGTGGTTGGCGCGGTCGAAGTTTTTCATTCGGCATTGCAGACAGCGTGACGGTTTTGGCTGAGACCGCTGCCCAAGCCGATGTGGCTGCTACCTTGATTGCCAATGCGGTCAACATCCATCACCCTTTAATTCAACGCCAAGCTGCCAACAGCTTGCGTGACGACACCGATTTAGGCGGCCGCTTGGTCACGGTCGATGTGCCCCGACTGCCCCCCGCCTTGGTGGATCAAGCTTTGCAACTCGGGCTAGACTGTGCCCATGCCATGCAAGCGCGTGGCCAGGTGTTTGCAGCGTTTGTGTGTTGCCAGGGCCAAATGGCTGTGGCACAACCTTTGGAGTGTTTGGTGTGACTGCACTGATTGATGTTCGACGTGTCTTCACCCATGTGGAAGACATACACCACGAGTTTGGTCCCGTGGCTTCTGCGCCCTTGGTGAGGGGTGCCATTGCAGCAGTGCTGCGTAACCCCTATGCGGGCAGTTACCACGCTGATATTTTGCCGATGATGGAAGCCTTGAACCCTTTGGGTATTGAACTGGCCCAACAGTTATGCAAAGCCATGGGTGTGGAGCCCGAAGCCATTCAAGGTTATGGCAAAGGCGCCATCGTCGGTGCTGCGGGTGAGTTAGAGCACGGCGCTTTATGGCATGTGCCAGGTGGCTACGCCATGCGTGAATTGCTGGGATGGAAGGGCGACCGTTCGGCTTACCTTGCAGGCAAAGGCGGTGTCAGCAGCGGGCAGCCCGGTAACGCATTGGCCATTGTGGCGTCCACCAAAAAAGTGGGGCCGCCCGGCGCGGCACTGGACGTGCCCATGACGCATATCAATGCCAGCTATGTGCGCAGCCATTTCGATGCCATCGAGGTACGTGTTCCCGGTGCGCCGCGCAGCGATGAACTCATCGTCATCTTGGCCATGAGCACAGGCGCACGGGTGCATGCCCGTGTGGGTGGCTTGGCAGCCCAAGACATCAGCCAATGGAATGGTTTGCGTTAAACACGCAGGAGCAGAAAATGAAATCACAGATACGCAAAATCATTGTGCAAGTAGACGAAGTGCTGCAAGAGGGGGGCCAAGCGGTCAACCCACCCACGCGCCGTGCACTTGCCATGGCAGTCATTGCCAATCCTTATGCAGGTAAGTTCAGCGAAAACTTAGACCAACTCATTGACATTGGTGAAGAGTTGGGCGGATTGCTGGGCGAGCGCTGTGTCAAGGCCTTAGGCATCAAACCAGAAGACGCCCACAGTTATGGCAAAGCCGCCATCGTGGGTGAGGCGGGCGAGTTGGAGCACGCCGCCGCCATTCTTCACCCCAAGCTCGGTGCGCCCTTGCGCAAAGCGGTCAGCAAAGGGGCTGCGCTGGTGCCATCCGCCAAAAAACAAGGCACCTTGGGAACAGCGATTGATGTGCCCTTGGGCCACAAAGATGCAGCTTTTGTGCGCAGCCACTTTGATGCCATGGAAGCACGTGTCAACGATGCCCCACGCGCCAATGAAATCGTGGTCGCCGTGGTGGTCACCGACAGCGGTCGCCCCCATCCACGCATAGGCGGTTTGCAAGTGCATGAAATCACCGGCACAGACGGTTTGCGTTAACTTTACGGAGCATTGTGTATGTCACGTATTTCTCCTTCATCTGATGCGGCACTCATTGTGGTCGATGTGCAAAACGGGTTTTGCGATGGTGGCAATTTGGCGGTAGCGGGTGGTGCGCAAGTCGTGCCCATCATCAACCGCATGGCACCTGTATTTGCCAACATTGTCATCACCCAAGACTGGCACCCTGCAGGACATGCATCGTTTGCCAGTGCGCACAGTGGCAAAGCAGCGTTTGAGACCACCGAGATGTTTTACGGTACCCAAGTGCTGTGGCCCGACCATTGCGTGCAGGGCACGCACGACGCTGCGCTGCATGCTGACTTGCATTTGCCCACCGCACAACTCATCATCCGCAAAGGTTTTCACGAGGGCATCGACAGCTACTCGGCCTTCATGGAAGCTGATCGCAAAACCCAAACCGGCTTGGAAGCCTATTTGAAGCAGCGCGGCATTCGCAGCGTTTATGTGGTGGGTTTGGCCACCGACTTTTGCGTGGCTTGGACTGCCTTGGACGCGCGTTCTGCTGGCTTTGAAACCCATGTGATCGAAGATGCATGCCGCGCCATCGACATGAACGGCTCGCTGGCCGCGGCTTGGGCGCAAATGCAAGCGCAGGGCATACAGCGTTTGCAGTCTGCCGATTTGCAGCTACCTTAAGACACACCGCGCGATGAAAGCAGTGGCCGCGCACAAATACCCAACGGTGAAACTGGCCGTTAACGGGAAAACCCAAACCGCTGCCTTGACCCGCCACACCACGGTGTTGCATTACCTGCGCAATGACTTAGGGCTCAATGGACCCAAGTTCGGTTGTGGCCTGGGCCAGTGCGGCGCTTGCACCGTCTTGGTCGATGGTGTGCCTGCACGTGCTTGCGTCATACCGGCGATAGAAATGCATGACAGGGCCATCACCACGCTAGAGGGATTGGGCAATGCCAGCAAACCCCATGCGGTGCAACAGGCTTTTATAGCAACACAAGCTGCACAGTGCGGCTATTGTTTGAATGGCATGGTGATGATGACGGTGGCGTTGTTAGAGCGGCACCCTCAACCTACTGATGATCAGATCAAGGCTGCTTTGTCGGGCAATTTGTGTCGTTGCGGTACCCATGTTGAAATCATCGCGGCAGTTCACTTTGCCGCTGATTTGCTGGCGAAAAACACCTCTCAAGGTTCTGCGTGATGCGCGCACTTTGGGTCAAACAACGCAGCGACCTCTTTAACGCCCGAGGTGTTTTGCTGGTGCTGCGTCCCCCGCTGCCGCAACCCGCGCCGGTGGCGGGGCAGCCTAGCTTTGTGGCCAGTCTTGCCAGCGAAGGCGATGAATGCCTGCTGGCTTTGTGGGATGACGCGAGTGTCACCGCGTTGCACGGCCATGTGGATTTGGGAACTGGTTTGCGCACAGCCTTGGCCCAATTGGTCGCCGAAGAGCTGAACATGTCGGTAAATAAAGTGCATCTGTTGATGGGTCACACCGCACTTTCGCCCAACCAAGGTGCCACCATCGCCAGCACGTCTTTGCAAATTCATGGCGCTCCTTTGCGTGCTGCAGCGGCACAAGCACGCGAGTGGTTGTGTGCCAAGGCAGCAGTGCATTTTCAATGTGAAACCCAGCAGCTTCGTTTGCAAGATGGCCAAATATTGTTCAAAGATATGGCCATCAGCGTGCAGCATTTGTTGGCCGAGCAGCAAGTGCTGTTAAGGCTTGACAGTCACACCCCTTTAAAACCTGCTGCAGACTTCCACACCATTGGCCAAAGCACCCCACGGGTGGACATGGCGGCCAAGGTGTTTGGTGACTTGATTTACGTTCACGATATGCGCATGCCAGGCATGTTGCATGGTCGGGTGGTGCGTCCACCTTATGCAGGTGCGGACCATGG